>SDZZ01000071.1 GCA_004173255.1 Chitinophagaceae bacterium
GTGCCCTGTTGGCGGGGCTTCAGGCCGGCGGCCTTCACAATGGTATCAAGCACCCGCATGTTCACTCCGCTGAACCCGGCGTAGGTCAGGTTGGCAAATGCCACCACACCAATTCCATAATCAGGCATAATGCGCCACTGGCTCCCAAAGCCGGGCAGGCCACCACTGTGGGCAAGGTAAACCCTGCCATCGCAGTCTTTGGTCCAGCCCAGCCCATAACAATAAGCGGTCGTGACCGGGCACTTGCGGCCATCGGTGTAGGTGAAATTACTGTTGAGCCCATTGACCCTCCAGGGATACTGGATCTCTCGGACGGAACTTCTTTTTACCGGGCCTGTTTCCGGCTGGTTGCGGGCCGGCCATGCCGCGAGGTGCAGGGCCATGTATTTTGCGAATTCATCGATGGAGGTGATCATACTTCCCATGGCTCCCCATGTTCCGTTGCGCGTGTCGTGCAGCAGTGCTTCCTCCTTCCAGGCATTGCGTTCCCAGCGATAGCCATGTGCAAGTTGTGATGCAGGTACATCACTGTATTCCCACTGGCTGTTTTTCATGTCCAGTTTGTTCCAGATATTTTCGCGGATATAATCCTGGTAACGCTGCCCCGATACGGTATTGATGATGCGGCCGAGCAGGGCAAAACCCAGATTGCTGTATTCATATTCGAGACCGGGCGGGTTGGAAAAGCCGGGCTGTCTTTTCAGGAATTCGGATAATTCCCCGTCGGTATCGGCCAGCTGCCGGTCACCCCAGGGATTGTCTTCCGGAAATCCTGCACCGTGCGTCAGCAGCTGCCGTATGGTAATGAGCCCGCCATCGGCCGTGGGGTATTTAAAGGATTTCATTTCGGGTATATATCGTTCGGCCGGATCATCGAGCTGCAGTTTTCCTTCATCCCGTAGTTTGAGGATTGCCATCGCCGTAAAACTCTTGGTCATCGATGCAATCCTGAACAGGGAAGATGACCTGGCAGGGATTTTTTTATCCATGTCGAGGTAACCGTACTCCCCTTTATAAATCAGTTGTCCATCCACCATTACACCGAACACCAGACCCGGGTAATGGTTATCTGCCGCGTAACGTTTATAAATGCTATCGATGGCAGGCATCAGTTTTTTGATATTGTCCATCCGGGAAGCATCGGTAAAACGGGCGGGCTGCCAGGCAGTATCATATTGATAAGAGACCTGGCCATTTGCCTGCAAAAAGATGCCGGAAATAAAGAGCGCGACAGGTAAAAGGAGTTTAGCCATGAGAAGGATTTTGGTAACTGAGTGGACGGGTAAGTGTCCCCAAGATAAGGATTTGGATAGAAGCTTTAATCAGGCTATCTTCTACCCCACATTCCAAAACGATCAGCATGTTCATAGAAACCAACACGGACGGCCAGTCTGCAATGCAGGGTAAAAGTTCCGGTGCATATGTTCTCCGTATTTCCCTGACTGCGGCACTCGCAGGTTTTATATTCGGGTTCGACACCGTTGTCATTTCAGGTGCCAACCTGCCCATCAAGGAGCTGTGGCATACCAGTCCTTTATTCCATGGATTTTTTATCATGTCGATGGCATTGTGGGGCACGGTTGTGGGGGCCATCTTCGGCGGTATTCCAACGCAGAAATGGGGACGCAAGAAAGTGCTGGTCTGGATCGGGATCCTGTTCAGCCTGTCGGCCCTCGGTACCGCACTGGCACCGGACCCCTACACCTTCTCCTTTTTCCGTTTCATTGGTGGATTGGGTATTGGCGTTTCTTCTGTTGCGGCACCTACTTATATTTCTGAAATCTCTACCCCTGCCAACCGCGGCCGGCTTGGGGCACTTTACCAGTTTAATATTGTATTCGGGATTCTCGTTGCGTTCCTCTCCAATTATTTCCTGCAGGGAGTGGGAGGGGAGAACGACTGGCGATGGATGCTGGGAGCACTGGCCATCCCTTCCCTCATTTATTCCATCCTGGTGGTAGGCCTACCGGAAAGTCCGCGCTGGCTGCTGACGAATAAAAACGATGCCGTATCGGCAAAAAAAATTATGGCAAGGCTGGGCGTTGGTAATCCGGATGCGGAAGCAGACATGATCATGAAAAGCCACGTACATGAAACATCAGGTGGCACAAAAAGCATGTTCAGTGCCCGGTACAGCCGTATCATGTGGCTGGCGTTTATGGTGGCGTTTTTCAACCAGGTATCGGGCATCAACTTCATTTTATATTATGCACCCGAAATCCTGGAACGGGCGGGGCTTGCAGCAAAAGATTCCTTGTTCAATTCCATCGCACTCGGCGGAACGAACCTGGTTTTTACATTTGTCGGCCTTTACCTCATTGATAAACTTGGTCGTAAAACATTACTCATTATCGGGTCCATCGGCTATATCATCAGCCTGTCGATGGTTGCCTGGTGTTTTTACTCCGGTGCCGGTGCCGGGCTGCTTATGACCTTCCTCCTGATCTTCATTGCCTCACATGCCATTGGCCAGGGTGCGGTGATCTGGGTTTTTATCAGCGAAATTTTTCCCAACAATGTGCGGGCGCTTGGCCAGTCGTTCGGTGCCAGCGTACACTGGGTCTTTGCTGCACTGATTACCCTACTTACCCCGATCTTCCTCGATGAAAAAAACGGGATACTGAAGGATGACCCGTGGAAAATCTTTGCGTTTTTTGCCTTGATGATGCTACTGCAATTGTTCTGGGTATTGATAAAAGTGCCGGAAACCAAAGGGGTATCGCTGGAAGACCTTGAGAAAAAACTGGTAGGTAAATAAGCATTGCCCCAACGACCGCAGGCGCTGACCATTAATGGACGGACGTTGTATCGGTTCCGAACAATGATAATTTACTCTAATATGTATAGGGTCTTTACTGACCGGTTTACGCTTTGGCACCGTCTTCCGTAACTGGTGGTAATATTATTTACCAAAACCCTTCGCATGATCAGGAATTACCTCAAGATCGCCTGGCGCAACCTTGCCAAAAACAAAGTTTTTTCGCTGATCAATATACTGGGATTAACCATTGGCATTACCGTTTGCCTGATGATCTTCCTGTTTATCATGAACGAGTTTTCGGTAGACAGGTTTCATACAAAGAAGGAAAACATTTACCGGGTGATGCGGGTTTTCGGCAAGGACGATGAAGTGCCCTACCTCTCCATGCCATATGCAGGTGCGCTGAAAAACGATTTCCCGGGTGAAATAAAAGAGGCTGTCCGTGTAATGACCACCAACGGCCTCGTCACCCTTCCCAACAAAACATCTTTTGATGAAAAGAAAGTGTACATCACCGATGAGGGTTTCTTCACCCTGTTTTCGTTCCCGTTGCTGAAGGGAAACCCGGCCACGGCACTTGCGGATCCATCGGGGGTTGTGCTTACCGAAAGCACTGCCAGGAAATACTTTGGCAACGCTGATCCCATGGGGCAGGTGCTGCAACTGGATAAGGACAGGCAGTTTAAGGTAACGGGTATTGCAAAGGATGTACCGGTCAACTCACACCTTGATTTTGACCTCGTGTTACCGCTTTCCATTTATGCAAATGATGAGTTTACCAAAGTATGGCTGAACAATAATTCATTCACCTATGTGGAACTGGCCAACAAAGCGAGCGTGGCTAGGCTTAATGCATCGTTCCCGCAATTCATGGAAAAATACATGGGGGATCAGATGAGGAAGTCGGGCATGAAGGTAGGCCTGTCGATGCGTCCGCTGGAAGAAATTTATTTCGAACACCACTCAACTTTTGATAACGTGCGGCATGGTGACCGGTCCATTGTATTTATATTCCTTTCTATTGCAGTGCTCATACTGGTCATTGCCTGTATCAACTTCATGAACCTGTCCACCATCCGTGCGCTGGAGCGGTCAAAAGAAGTAGGCCTGCGGAAAGTGATGGGCGCACTCAGGAACCACCTGGTGTGGCAGTTTATCGGCGAATCCATCCTGCTTACCCTTGTATCCTGCGTACTTGCAGTAGGGCTGCTATCAGTGCTGATGCCGACCTATAACCAGTTGCTGGGTTACGAACTGCTGGTGAGCTGGAAAAGCTGGCCGGTATATGGTTTCCTTGCCGGTGTGATACTGGTTGTCGGTTTCCTTGCGGGCAGTTACCCGGCATTTGTATTGTCCGGCTTTTCACCAATACAGGCCTTGAAAGGGAAACTGAAACTGGGCAGGGCAGGGGCAACCGTGCGTCAGGGATTGGTAGTGGTGCAGTTCTGCATTTCGGTAATCCTGGTAATCGGCACCATCGTGATCATGAAACAAATGGACTTTGTAAAAAATACTTCACTGGGGTATGACAAGGAACATACCGTGCTGGTGAAGATTGACAATAATGATCTTTATAACAACCGGTACAGTTTCCGGACCGACCTCATGAATATCCCGGGGGTAAGTTCGGTTTCGCTCGCAAGCGGTGAACCGGGTGGTTTTTTCGATGGGCATATGTTTGAAGTGGAAGGGCAGCAGGACGCGCAGCGCACACGCACTGTCTTCGGCGATTTTAACTATGTAAAAACGTACGGGCTGAAAATCATTGCCGGTCGCGACTTCTCTCCGGAATTCCCGACCGATACCATGGGCTCGGTACTGATCAATAAAACAGCAGCAGCGAAGCTGGGCTTTACGCCGGACGAAGCCGTAGGCAAATGGATCCGCAACACGTTTCGCGACTCACTGAGACGGCATATTATCGGCGTGGTGGCCGATTTCAACTTTTTATCGCTCAAGGAAAATATGGATGGGCTGGTGATCACTCCCAATGAAGATATGCGGGTAGCGGCCATTAAACTGCAGGCAGGCTCGATCGACCGGGTCCTTCCATTGATAAAAAAAGCATATGAGAAAGCCGCTCCATCCTATCCCCTGAGTTATCATTTCCTCGACCAGCAATTTGATGAACTTTATAAAACGGACCTGCGGCAACAAAAGATCCTGACGATCTTTTCCAGCCTTGCCATCTTCATTGCCTGCCTCGGTTTGTTTGGACTGGCTTCCTTCACTGCCAACAAAAGAATGAAAGAGATCGGGGTGAGGAAGGTACTTGGGTCAACCACCTCCAATATCGCCTTGCTGCTCTCCCGCGATCTGCTGAAACCAGTAGCCATTGCAACTGCCATTGCCATACCGGTTGCCTGGTATGCGATGGACAGCTGGCTGCAGAATTTTGCCTATCGCACGGCCGTCACCTGGAAGGTCTTTGCGCTGGCAGCATTCCTGATCTTTATCATTGCGCTGGCAACAGTCAGCTTTAAAGCGGTCAGGGCAGCATTGATGAATCCGGTCAGGAGTTTGCGGAGCGAATAAGCGGTTAGCAGCCAGAAGTGGCTGCCACCACTTGTGCCACCGCGTGATGGCTACAATTCGCCGCTGTTTAGCAGCAGTACAAGGTGGACAATGCAAAGTCTCTGCCTGCAAAACGCGCATCGTTCAGTAAATTGCGGTCTTTAAATTTTACCGCATGATCCAGAAAACTGTCCGTGCCATTTGTTTGCTCTCTTTCCCGCTCGCAGCCACTGTTTCTTTTTCCCAGGCAAAAACGTCTCCCGGCCGGAATAAATCAGCGGCAGAGTATGTCAATCCCATCATTGGTACGCAGCGGATGGGTCACACGTATCCAGGCGCCACCTATCCGTTCGGGATGGTGCAGCTGAGTCCCGATACCGACACCATCCCCTATGCAGTGGATGGAAAATACAATCCCGACGTCTATAAATATTGCGCGGGATATCAGTACGATGACAAGACCATCGTCGGTTTCAGCCATACCCATTTCAGCGGTACAGGCCACAGTGACCTTGGCGATTTCCTGCTGATGCCGACTGCCGGACCGCTGCAGATGAACCCCGGCACATCAACCGACCCGAAGGGTGGGTTCCGGTCTGCCTTCTCCCACAACAGCGAAGAAACACAGGCAGGGTATTACAAGGTGAAACTGGATGATGATGATATCACGGCCGAACTGACGAGTACGGCGCGTGTTGGCATCCATAAATACAGTTTCCCGAAAACGGAAAACGCCCACGTAATCCTCGACATGATGTCGGGTATCTATAATTACGATGCGAAGAATATCTGGACATTCATCCGCGTAATAAATGATTCCACTGTTACCGGTTACCGGCAAACAAATGGCTGGGGCCGTACCAGGGTTCTTTATTTTGCCATGACCTTTTCCAAAAAATTTACCCAGTATGGTACAAAGGATTACAACCGCAGCGTGTACCGCGGGTTCTGGGGTAAGTTTGACCAGTCAAAAAACTTCCCGGATATAGCCGGGTCAAAAATCAGGATGTACTTCGATTTCAATACCACCGACGGTAAACCGGTGATAGTGAAATTTGCCCTGTCGCCCGTAAGCACCGAAGGGGCGCTCAATAACCTGAAAGTGGAAGCGCCAGGCTGGAACTTTGATCAGTACAGGGCTGCAGCAACTGCTGCGTGGAACAGGGAACTGGATAAAATAAAGATTGAAGGGTCCGATGAAGAGAAGACCAACTTCTATACCTCCATGTACCATGCCTTTATCAACCCGACTGTATACCAGGATGTGGATGGTTCCTACCGCGGACTTGACCAGAACATACACAAAGCAGCTTTCACCAATTACAGCACATTCTCGCTATGGGATACCTACCGCGCCCTGCACCCGTTCTTCAACCTGATCCAGCCAAAACGCAACTCGGATATGGTAAAATCCATGCTCGCGCATTTTGACCAGAGTGTGGAGCATATGCTGCCGGTGTGGAGCCACCATGCAAACGAAAACTGGTGTATGTCGGGTTACCACAGTGTATCCGTAGTGGCCGATGCCATTATCAAAGGCAATACCGGCTTCGACACCAGGCATGCGCTGGAGGCCTGTGTTACCACTGCCCGCCAAAGGAGTTATGAAGGTATTGGCTCTTACATCGACAAAGGATATATACCTGCGGAAAAAAATGGCGCTTCGGTATCAACCACACTGGAGTATGCCTACGACGACTGGTGTATTGCGCAGGCTGCGAAGAAATTGGGCCGCAGTGACCTGTACCAGGAATTCATAAAACGTTCGGCTAATTTCCGCAATGTGTTTGACAACAATACCGGCTTCATGCATGCCAGGATGGACAACGGATCCTTCACGAAAGATTTTGATGCACTGAGTACATCACGCCAGGGCTTTATCGAGGGAAATGCCTGGAACTTTTCACTCTTTGTACCACATGACCCCGCTGCGCTTATCGGGCTGCTGGGTGGCAAGCAGAAGGCCACACATTACCTCGATACCTTATTCACCATGCATTTACCCGATGAATTTTTTGCAGAAACAGAAGACATCACCAGGGACGGAATCATCGGTGGTTATGTACATGGCAACGAACCATCGCATCACGTGGCATACCTGTACAACTACACGGATAACCGTTGGAAAACCCAGGAGCGTGTACGCATGATCCTGAAGAACCAGTACAAGGCCGCACCGGATGGGCTTGGCGGAAATGATGACTGCGGCCAGATGAGTGCCTGGTATATTTTTTCCTCGCTCGGTTTTTATCCGATGGCACCGGGGTCGGACCAGTACGAACTGGGTAGCCCGGCGGTAGACCAGGCCACACTTAAACTGGAAAATGGAAAAACGTTCACCGTGATTGCGCATGACCAGGCCGCCGACCATGTGTATGTATCGAAGGTGCTGCTGAACGGCAAAGCACTGACCGCCCACTACCTCACTCATGGCCAGGTTATGGCCGGCGGTAAACTGGAATTTTTTATGTCTGCAACAAAACCTTAGGATTCAGACCGATTATCACTGCAAGGCAGCCATTTTTAATGGCTGCCTTTTTGTTGGAGTGACCACGACAGACGTCCTGTGACAGGGTATTTTGCAACCATCGTTCTATAATAACCCAACACGTGCTTGCGATGTGACGGAGAATGGCTTATTTTTATCCCGGTGAAATTCTTTGCGCTCATAATGGCATTTATAACGATGGGGCTGTCCAACCTGCCCTGCAACGATTGTTCCAGCGAACAGCCGGAGTCCAGTGCCGTTGCGGGTATTGATAATACCTGCGCCGGCAGGGACCATGATGCACACGAGGATCTGTGTTCACCCTTCTGCCATTGCAGTTGCTGCGCCGGATCATCCATCAGCCAGGTTCATTTTATTGAGTCAACCGCCGGGGTCCGGACCAAACCTGTTTTCGTCTCCTTCCTGCCAGCCAGTATTTCGGAAGTTTCACTTCCCGTATGGCAACCGCCGCAGGTTATCTCCTGATTTTTTTTTCCAAGCTCAAAAAGTTCGGTGGGCTGTTGCCCACGTACGCCCTTTTAATTGACCGGCTACTAGCCCATCCGATGTGGCCAGTAAGCCCTACCTGCAAGTATTATGCTTAACAGAATAATCCAGTTCAGCATCCGCAACAAACTGGTGATCGGATTCATGACCATTGCCCTGGTTGTATGGGGTACCTGGAGTGCATCGCGACTACCTGTGGACGCGCTGCCCGATATTACCAACAACCAGGTGCAGGTGATCACCACCGCACCAACACTTGCCGCACAGGAAGTGGAACAGTTTATCACCTATCCCATTGAACGGGCACTTTCCAATGTGCAGGGTATTGTGGAAATGCGATCATTTTCCAGGTTTGGTCTCAGTGTGATCACGGTTGTGTTCGACGAAAACCAGGACACCTATTTTTCCCGGCAGCTGATGTCGGAACAACTGAAAGAAGCCGCACAGCAGATTCCCAAAGATGCGGGTGTGCCCGAACTGGCACCGGTTACTACCGGTCTGGGTGAGGTATACCAGTACGTGATCCATCCAAAAAAAGGAAGCGAACAGAAATATTCGCCCATGGACCTGCGCACCATGCAGGACTGGATCGTGAACCGACAGCTTGCCGGCATCCGCGGCGTGGCAGAAGTTACCGGGTTTGGTGGCATTGCCAAACAATATGAGGTGGCCATCAATCCCGACCGCCTCAAGGCAATGAATGTAACACTGCCGGAAATTTTTAACGCACTGGAAAAAAATAATGAGAACACGGGTGGCGCGTATATTGACCGGAAGCCGAATGCTTATTTTATCCGCGGGGTCGGACTGGTCCGCTCATTCGACGACATCGAAAAAATTGTAATTAAACAGCAGGATGGCATTCCGGTACTGGTGCGGGATGTGGCAACCGTGCAGTTTGGTTCGCCCCCACGGTACGGCGCCATGACCTACAATGGTGAAAAGGAAGTGGTGGGTGGACTGGTGCTTATGATGAAAGGGGCCAACAGTGCGGCGGTGGTTAAACTGGTGAAGGAGCGCATGGAGACAGTAAAAAAATCATTGCCCGACGACATAATCATTGAACCCTTCCTTGACCGTACCAACCTGATCAACCGTGCCATCCATACGGTGGAGACCAACCTGGTGGAAGGCGCCCTGATCGTGATCTTTGTGCTGGTGATCTTTTTGGGCAACCTTCGCGCGGGCCTGATCGTTGCATCGGCCATTCCTCTTGCGCTTCTTTTTGCACTGGCCCTGATGAACCTGTTTGGCGTAAGTGCCAACCTGATGAGTCTGGGTGCCATTGATTTCGGACTGATCGTCGATGGTGCGGTGATCATTGTGGAGGCAACACTCCATCATCTCGGATTGCGAAAATCGGCCACGGCATTAACACAGCAACAGATGGACGAAGAGGTATACCAATCGGCATCGTCCATCCGCAACAGCGCCGCTTTTGGTGAAATCATTATCCTCATTGTTTACATACCCATCCTCACGCTCACCGGTATTGAAGGGAAGATGTTCCGCCCGATGGCCCAGACTGTGGGCTTTGCAATCATCGGGGCTTTACTGCTTTCGCTCACCTACATCCCAATGATGTGTGCACTGGTGCTGCCAAAGAAACTGAATCACCGCCGCAATCTTTCGACCCGCATGATGGAATTGTTCCAGCGTTTGCACCGGCCGGTCATTGCGGGTGCAATCAGGGTGAAGTACTGGATCGCAGCCGTATCAGTGATCCTGTTTATTGTGGCCCTGGTTATTTTCCGGGGCCTCGGTGGTGAGTTTATCCCACAACTGGAAGAAGGTGATTATGCTATTGAATTTGTGCTGCCACAAGGGTCGTCCATTTCGCAGACAACGGAAACAATCCTGCTGGCCGAACGGATGCTGCTGCAGTTCCCGGAAGTGAAAATGGTGGTGGGCAAGACAGGTGCGGCGGATGTGGCGACCGATCCGATGCCGCCGGAAGCAAGTGACCTGATCGTTGTATTAAAGGATAAAAAGGAATGGAAAACAACCGCAGGTTTTTATGAACTGGGCGAAGAGATGGGTGCAAAATTGCAGACTATCCCTGGAGTGATTGCCGAGCCAAGCCAGCCGATCCAGATGCGGTTCAACGAGATGATGACGGGCATCCGGCAGGATGTGGCAATAAAGATCTTTGGTGAAAACCTGGACAGCCTGGCATTGTATGCCGATAAGGTATCTGATATGATTCGCCCGATCCGCGGTATTACCCAGCCACAGGTGGAAAGGATAGACGGACTGCCCCAGATCACTATCGAATATGACAGGGCAAGGCTTGCTGGGTACGGGCTCAGCATTGAAGACGTGAACCACTTGATCAGTGCGGCTTTTGCCGGTCGCGTTGCCGGTTCGGTTTATGAAAATGAACGGAAGTTTGACCTGGTGGTACGGCTGGACAGTGCACACCGGACGTCACTGGAAGATGTGAGTGACCTGTATATCCCGATGGCCGATGGTAACCAGGTGCCTTTATCGCAGGTAGCAACCATTTCATTCCGGCCTGGTCCGGCCCAGATCAGCCGTGAAGCGGGTAAACGTCGTGTGTACATCAGCTTCAATGTGAGCGGCCGCGATGTGAAGAGTGTGGTGGAAGAGGCACAGCAGAAGCTGGAGAAAAATATCAGGCTGCCTGTCGGATATTATTTCACGTACGGTGGTACGTACGAGAACCTGCAGAAAGCATCGGCCCGGCTGGCAATTGTGGTTCCGCTGGCATTGCTGCTTATTTTCTTCCTTTTATACATGACCTTCCGGTCGTTCAAAAATGCCCTGCTGATTTTTACCGCCATACCGATGAGCGCCATTGGTGGAATAGCAGCCCTGCTGATCCGCGGAATGCCGTTCAGTATTTCAGCCGGTGTCGGGTTCATTGCACTTTTTGGCGTGGCAGTACTCAATGGCATTGTACTGATCGGCACATTTAACCAGTTAAAAAAAGACGGGATGGTCAATACACTTCGTATAGTAATGGAAGGTACAAGGATCCGGCTGCGACCGGTACTGATGACCGCGGCGGTGGCCGCATTCGGATTCCTGCCGATGGCGCTGAGCAACGGGGCCGGGGCCGAAGTGCAACGGCCGCTGGCAACCGTGGTCATTGGTGGACTGCTATCCGCCACCATCCTCACGCTGGTTGTGCTTCCCTGCCTGTACCTGATTTTTTCAAAAAAGAAAAGGATACTACCGGCCCAGCGTACTATTGTGGCTGTCATAGCAGTGCTCCTGTTGCCGGCAACACTGCACGCGCAAACTGCACCCAAACGTGTGGGTCTTCCTGAACTCTTGTCAATGGCTCCGGGTAACCTGCAATATGCCATCAACGAGCAGCAGGTACTCAAAGGGAAGGCGGATGCCGGTTCCGTCACACTGGCAACAAAAACAGGGGTGTTTGGGGAGAATGAAGACCTGCGACCCAGCGACAGCAAAGGAATCCTGAAGGTTGGTATTTCGCAGGGCATTAGCTGGCCAGGCCTGTACCGGGCACAGAAGGGATTTTATAATTCACAGGTAGCGATGTACGAAACGAATACAAAGCTCATCGATGTGGAATTAAAAAAAGAATTGCGGACTGCTTATTACCAGCTCTGGTACCTGCAGGAAAAACGCACACTATTCCTGCGGCTCGACAGCATATATACGAGCCTGCATGATGCAGCCATACTGAAGGTTCGGACGGGCGATAGTCCGGGGCTGGACAGCATCTCTGCCAACGTGAGACTGATGATGACCCGTACCCAATTGCAGCAGTTGTCGCATGACATCACCATGCAGCAGCAATCCATCCGGCAGTTGCTCAATGTAAGCGTCGATTTTTTACCGCTGGATCTGCCACTGGAAAAAATGATGGTCCCGGTTGCGGTGGATAGCCTGCATCCCGCGCTGTTGCTCCAGCAACAGGAAGTAAATGTGGCGGAAGCGGCTGTCAGCGTGGCCAGGAACCAGAACCGTCCTGAGTTTTCGGGTAGGTTTTTTACCCAGCGTTTGTGGGGTGCCAATGATCCGTTCAGTGGCTTCTCGGTGATGGCTTCCTTTCCGCTGTTCGGTTCGGGTGCATACCGCAACCGCGTTAAATCCGCCCAGGCAGAAAAAAATATGCAGGTGAAACAGCTGGAATATGAACGGCTCGGGGCTTCTTCCCGGAGGGAGAAAGCCAGCCAGGAAATGATGCGCAACCTTGCCACGCTTGTGTTTTACGAGAACACCGGTTTAAATCAATCGTCGGAGATCATCAAAGCATCTTCACTGGCCTACCGGGCGGGTGAGATCAGTTTTTCCGAGTTATCGCAGTTCCTTACACAGGCCATCAGCATCCAGCAGGGATACCTCGATAACCTGAATACATATAACCAATCCGTCATCCAGTATTCCTGGTTTATCAATCAATAAATAAACATTCGTTTTACAGCAACTTATCAATATGAAAAAATATTTTGTTTACCCCCTGCTATTCGTCGTTTTATTTTGTTCGTGTGGTACAGGTAAAACCGATCAACCTGAACAGCCGGATACACACGAGACCGGTGACGCGCATGAAGAAGATCCTAATATTGCCGAGCTTACCGATGAACAGGTGAAGACTATCGGCATACAACTGGGCGCCATCGAGGAAAAGCAGCTGACCAGCGCATTAAAAACCAATGGTGTGTTGCGGGTGCCAAACCAGAATAAGGCGGCCATCAACTCGCTGTATTCAGGTGTGATCCGGTCGTTGCTGGTACAGCCGGGAAATTTTGTAAAAAAGGGGCAGGCCATAGCCACGGTGGCAAATCCGGATTTCATTCAGGTGCAGAGTGAACTGATCGGCGTACGGTCGAAAATCCAACTGGCCGAACTGGAAGTAAACCGTCAGCGCGAGTTGAATAAAGGCAATGCCGGTGCGCTAAAAAACCTGCAGTCGGCCGAATCGGAATTGCGCACATTGCGCACTATGCAGTCCACGTTATCACAACAGGTAAGGCTGATGGGAGTGAACCCCGACCGCCTGGCGGACGGCAAACTCGTGTCGGTGCTCTCCATCACGAGTCCCATCAGCGGGGTGGTCAGTAATGTTGCGGTCAAAATGGGAAGTTACGTGGACCTGAGCACCGTGGTGGCCGAGGTGGTGGATAACAGCAGCCTTCACCTGGACCTCTTTGTGTACGAAAAAGACCTGCCCAAATTAAAAAATAACCAGACCATCCATTTTGCAATCACCAACAATGCGGTGAAGGAGTATGACGCGAAAATCTTTTCGCTCGGTTCTTCGTTTGAAGGGGCGAGTAAGGCTGTAACAGTACATGCTATGGTGGAAGGTGACAAGACCGGCCTGATCGACGGCATGAATGTTACCGCAGTGATCAGCCTCGAAAAAGCGACCGTTCCCGCCGTCCCTGCCGAGGCAATAGTTAATGTGGCCGGACAGGATTACATATTTGTGAAGGTACAGGACAGTGCCGTTCACAAAGGGGAGGAGGGCATGATTCGTTTCGAACGTGTTGCCGTGGCAAAAGGAGGTTCGGACATAGGTTATACCGAAATCACCACGCTGAAAGAAGTGGCAGCCAATGCGCAGGTGGTAACAAAGGGAGCATTCTTCGTTTCTGCAAAAATGACTAATACAGAAGGACACTCACACTAATTCCTCACTGCCCGACAGCTGCGGGGTTCTTTAACAGCACAAAGATGGATTGAAGGATACTGTCCTGCTTCACGGTATAACTGCCTGCTGCCTCCCTTACGTAACGGATCCGTTCATTGATGTCCGGGTGGCTCGCGAGCATCTCCGGCATCTCACCCGTGGGTGAAGCCGTTTTTAAACGGGCAAACAATCCGCTGAAGCCCGCAGGGTCGATTTGTCGTTCGCGCAGGATGCTGAGTCCAGACAGGTCGGCTTCTTTTTCGAGTGAGCGTGAGT
>SDZZ01000478.1 GCA_004173255.1 Chitinophagaceae bacterium
CTGCCCACAGTTGCGGCTATCTGCGTGTACCCATCTATGGTAAAAATTGCACGTAAAGCACTGGGTGATTCAGGAATCCGGATTGCTTCCGTTGCAACTGCGTTTCCCAGCGGCCAGGCCCCACGCGATGTAAAAATCCGGGACACTAAATATGCAGTGAATGAAGGGGCCGATGAGGTGGACATGGTAATCAGCCGCGGCAAATTCCACATGGGCGAATACAATTACGTGTTTGATGAAATTGCTGCGGTGAAGGAAGCCTGCGGTGATGCGAGGCTGAAAGTGATACTGGAAACCGGCGAACTGGGCAGCTTTGACAAAGTGCGGCGGGCAAGTGATATTGCAATGCATGCCGGCGCCGATTTTATCAAAACATCTACAGGAAAAATCCAGCCCGCAGCCACCATGCCTGTTACACTCGTGATGCTGGAAGCCATCCGCGATTATTATTACAAAACGGGGATTATGACTGGCATGAAACCAGCCGGCGGCATTTCGAAATCCAAACTGGCATTGCATTACCTGGTGATGGTAAAGGAAGTGCTCGGCGATGCCTGGCTGACCAATGAATGGTTCCGGTTTGGTGCAAGCAGCCTGGCTAATGATGTACTGATGCAGCTGGTGAAAGCCGAGAGCGGGGTATACCAGTCGCCCAATTATTTTTCGGTCGATTAACAAAACAGCTTTGGCTGCTTAAAGAAAAATATCCCGCTGGTTAATGGACCGGCACAGCAGGAGAAGTGGTGGCTGGCCAACCGGTCTCCCGTATCAAAGGCCCGCTAGACAAATAAACATCGCGATCTAAAAAACATATATGGCTGTCCAGAAAAAAACATCCCCGCGGAAAAGCAACACGGTCCGGCTGAAGTTCGATACGGCATGGCCCTACTCCCCTGCCCCGGAAAGCAAATCGGCCGCACAGATCAAACCGCAGTACGATCTTTTTATCAATGGCGAATGGCAGAAACCACTGACTAAAAAATATTTCAAAACTATCAACCCGGCCAGCGAGCAGGTGCTCAGTGAAGTGGCTGATGCGGGTGAAGCTGATGTAAACAAAGCTGTAAATGCTGCAAGGGCAGCCTATGATAAACACTGGAAAAATATGCCCGCGAAAGAACGGGGGAAATATATTTTCCGGATTGCGCGGATCATCCAGGAACGGGCGCGTGAACTGGCGGTGATTGAAACGCTGGATGGCGGTAAACCGATCAAGGAAAGCCGCGACTTTGACATACCAGCTGCTGCCAACCATTTCTTTTATTATGCCGGCTGGGCCGATAAGCTGGAATATGCATTTCCGAACAGGCGGCCCGAAGCACTTGGTGTTGCGGCGCAGATCATTCCCTGGAATTTTCCGCTGCTGATGACCGCGTGGAAGATTGCGCCGGCGCTGGCAACGGGCAATACCGTAGTATTGAAACCCGCGGAAACCACGCCCCTGACGGCTTTGACACTTGCCGACATTATCCGCGAATCGGACCTGCCCCCCGGTGTGGTCAACATTATTACGGGTGCGGGGAATACCGGTGCTGCGATGGTAAACCATCCGGATGTAAACAAGATTGCGTTTACCGGCTCCACCGAAGTAGGAAAAATCATCCAGCGATCGATTGCCGGAACAGATAAAAAATCAACACTTGAACTTGGGGGAAAGGCAGCAAATATCATTTTTGATGATGCCCCGATTGACCAGGCGGTGGAAGGAGTGATCAACGCTATCTATTTTAACCAGGGGCACGTGTGTTGTGCGGGCTCAAGGTTATATGTGCAGGAATCGGTGGCAAAGGAGGTGATCCGGAAACTGAAAGACAGGCTGGAATCCCTGATCGTGGGTGATCCGATGGACAAGAACACCGATATCGGTGCCATCAATTCAAGGTCACAGCTCGATATCATACACAAGTATATTAAGATCGGGAAGATGGAAGGGGCCGACATGTACGAGAGCTCATGCAAACTTCCGGGGAAAGGATATTTTGTACGACCCACTATGTTTACCAACGTGGCGCAGAGTAACCGCATTGCCCAGGAAGAAATCTTCGGGCCGGTGCTTTCGGTACTGACTTTCCGCACCGATGATGAAGTAATTGAAAAAGCAAACAATACCCCTTATGGCCTGAGCGCGGGGGTGTGGACAGACAAGGGTTCAAAGATCTTCAACATGACCCGCCGTATGAAAGCCGGGGTGGTGTGGGCAAATACGTTCAACAAGTTTGATCCGGCATCACCGTTTGGCGGTTACAAGGAAAGCGGCTTTGGCCGGGAAGGGGGACTGCATGGTCTTTCGGCTTATGTCAACCTCCGCAACCTTTAATTTTTTACCATGGCAAAAACAGTAACAGCAAAAAAGTCAGCAGGGATGGTAGCAGGTAAAAACCCTTCAGCATCCACCACCAGCAGACTTGAAGTGCTGAAAACCTATAAGATATATATCGGCGGGCAGTTCCCGCGAACGGAATCGGGCAGGTTCTATTCCCCTGTCAATAGCGCCGGGGTAAAACTGGCCAACGTGTGCCTGTCGTCCAGGAAAGATTTCCGCGATGCCGTAACCATTGCCCGGACGGCAGTGGGTGGATGGGCGGGCAGGGCGGCGTTCAACCGCAGCCAGATCCTGTACCGGATGGCCGAAATGCTGGAAGGGCGGAAAGCGCAATTCATCGAGGAGCTGGTACTGCAGGATAAAACGGCTGAAGCGGCCGCGCTTGAAGTTGACCTGTCGATCGACCGCCTGATTTACTACGCAGGGTGGTGCGATAAATACCAGCAGTTATTCAGTTCGGTTAATCCCGTTGCCAGCTCCCATTTCAACTTCTCCGTAACAGAGCCCATGGGTGTTGCAGCCATTATTGCACCGCAGGGGGACTCGCTGCTCGGGCTGGTTTCGGTGCTGGCACCGGTGATAGCGGGTGGTAACAGCTGCGTGGTGCTGGCGTCGGCCGGCAAGCCGCTTTGCGCGGTTACGTTTGCAGAGGTGCTGAATTCGAGTGACCTGCCTGGTGGCGTAGTGAATATTTTAACCGGACAAGTCAGTGAGCTTGCGCCGTTTTTTGCGGACCACATGGACGTGAATGCAACCATTTTTTGTGAAAATGACACTACTATCAGGCAGTTGATCGCCTCCAGGGCCACCGATAACCTGAAGCGCGTGTTCTTTTATGATAAGATTGACTGGTATGGCACTGAAGGCCAGTCGCCCTATTTTATACTGGATACGCAGGAGATCAAGACCACCTGGCAC
>SDZZ01000072.1 GCA_004173255.1 Chitinophagaceae bacterium
GGACGTAAACCGTTGCGGTCAAGGGTTGCACCGATAATTTTTCCATCAGTGAAAGAAATGGAGGCTGGTCCGTCCCATGGCTCCATAAACGCCGAATGGAATTCATAGAACGCTTTTTTAACCGGGTCCATTTGCTCGTTGCCATCCCATGCTTCGGGAATCAGCATCATCATCACGTGAGGGAGGCTGCGGCCGGTCATGGTCAGCAGTTCGATCATGTTATCGAGGCAGGCGCTGTCCGACTGGCCATTCTTTACCGTCGGCAGCAGCATTTCCATTTCTTCCTTGCTGAAGTAAGGCGATGTAAAATTCTTTTCGCTGGTCTTTAGCCAGTTGAGGTTACCATTCAGGGTGTTGATTTCACCATTGTGTGCGATATACCGGAACGGTTGGGCAAGTCCCCAGCTTGGGAACGTATTCGTAGCAAAACGGCTGTGGACAAGGCCGAAAGCGCTTACCATGCGTTTGTTGCTGAGGTCCCTGAAGTAATGACGTACCTGGGTGCTGGTCAGCTGCCCCTTATAAACGATGGTCTTGTAGGAGAGGGAGGCGATATAAAAACCGATCTCATCCTTGCGGACCGTATTGTAAATCGTATTTGCCGAATAGTTGCGAAGAACAAAAAGTTTACGTTCAAACTCATCCGGGTTTGATATATGATCGGGGCAGGCAATGAATACCTGTTCCATTTCCGGTTCAACGCTGAGTGCGGTCGGACCGATATCATAGGTGTTGACCGGAACCTTGCGGTAGGCAAGTATTTCCAGTCCGAGTTTTTCCGCGGAGCGGTTAAAGATATCACGACACTCTTCCCGTAACCGGATCTCTTTGGGGAACAGGATCATGCCCACGCCATACTTGCCGAAAGACGGCAGGTGAACCCCGAGTTTTATACACTCATCGAAAAAAAATTCGTGAGGCATCTGGATCATGATACCCGCACCATCACCCGAGTTGTTTTCACAACCACAGGCACCACGGTGCTCCATGTTTTCCAGAATGGTCAGCGCATCAGAAATATTCTGGTGTGATTTGTTCCCTTTAATGTTCGCCACAAAGCCAATTCCACAGGAATCGTGTTCGAAGGAGGGATGATACAAGCCGGCAGTGCTCGCCATAAGCGTCCTTTGTTTTAGTAATTGTATAATAAAAGCAACCTAAACCTGAATAGATAGCAAGCAATCGTCCTAAATTACCGATTTTTTGTCAAAAAATTTCGCATTTCGCTAGATGTTTTCCCACATGGGGTGGCCCTGCGGGATGAGGTCCCTCCGGGATGACAACGGTCCCTACGGGATGAGGTTCCTCCGGGATGACAAGGTCCTGCGGGATGAGGTCCCTTCGGGATGACAAAGACCCTGGGGGACGAGATGGTTTCACCATGACAATCAAACCAGGTAACCAAACAGCGTATCGTTTTTGTTGAGCTCGGTGAACCTGATCTGGTATTCGTGCATGCGGTCGACCAGCAGGTGGTAATCCTGGCGGGACTGCACTTCCACACCGACCAGGGCCGGGCCGTTTTCTTTATTGGTCTTCTGCATGTATTCGAACCGGGTAATATCATCGGTGGGTCCGAGAACCTTGTTCACGAATTCCTTCAGCGCGCCGGGGCGCTGGGCAAAACTGATGAGCATGTAATGTTTGAGCCCTTCGTATTGCAGGCTGCGTTCCTTGATTTCCTGCATGCGGTCAATATCGTTGTTGCTGCCACTGACAACACATACGATATTTTTCCCTTTTATTTCATCGGCATAGTCGTCGAGCACCGCGATGGATAATGCACCGGCGGGTTCAACCACGATTGCATCTTCGTTATACAGTTTCAGGATGGTGGTGCACACTTTGCCTTCTGCAACCAGTTTCATCCCGTCAAGTACCTCGCGGCAGATACTGAATGTTTTATCACCGATCCTTTTCACTGCTGCTCCATCCACGAACCGCTCGATGTTGGCGAGTGTTACGGGATGACCGGCTTTCAGGGCTTCGGTCATGGAGGGTGCACCTTCCGGTTCAACCCCGATTATTTTTGTTTTGGGCGAAAATGTTTTGTAGTACCGTCCAACGCCCGCAGCGAGACCACCACCGCCAACGGGTACAAAGACATAATCGAGTGAAATGCCCGCTGCCTGCAGGTCTTCGTGTATTTCCTGCGCAACGGTTCCCTGTCCTTCAATGATTTTATCGTGATCGAACGGGGGTATGAAAACCATTGCATTTTCCAGGGTAAATTCCTTGGCTGTTGCTGCACAGTCGTCGAATGTATCGCCAGTGAGTACAATCTCGATATGCTGTTCACCAAACATCCGTACCTGGTTCACCTTTTGTTTGGGTGTGATAACGGGCATGAAAATAACGCCTTTGATGCCAAGCTTTTTACAGCTGTAGGCAAAGCCCTGCGCATGGTTACCCGCGCTGGCGCAAACCACTCCTTTCTTCAGTTCCGCATCGGGCAGGCTGCTCATCATATTAAAAGCACCCCTTAGTTTATACGAACGCACTACCTGCAGGTCTTCCCTTTTCAGGTAAACATTGCAGTGATACCTCCGCGATAAATTCAGATTAAGCTGGAGAGGGGTCTTTAATACGACCCCCTCCAGCCTTTTCGTTGCGGAATCAAAGTCGAGCACAGATGCTGATATTTCTGGTGTTCCGATCATGATCGTTTTATCCTACTGATTCAGTTTTTTCTGTCTGCTCGCGGAAAACGTTTTTGGTAGAAGACTCCGCCGCAGGCGCTGCCGGTGCTTTCTGGTTTTCAGGGCGAAGGCTGCGTACAGTCTTGCCAGCCTGCCACATTTCGCTTTCGCGTAACTCAGCGAGTTCAGCTTCCAGCTTTACACGGTAATCCGGCTGTGAGTTAAGGTCGATTGAACGCTGTGATTCCTTACCGGTTGCAACGCTTTCATACAGTTCCTTGAAAACAGGTGATGTTGCATCGCGGAATTTCTTCCACCAGTCGAGGGCACCACGCTGTGCAGTGGTTGAACAGTTCGCATACATCCAGTCCATTCCGTTTTCTGCAACGAGTGGCATCAGTGACTGCGTCAGTTCTTCCACTGTTTCGTTGAATGATTCAGAAGGGGAGTGGCCTTTATCACGCAGCACCTGGTATTGTGCAGCAAAAATTCCCTGGATAGCTCCCATCAGTGTACCGCGTTCGCCGGTAAGGTCACTGTATACTTCTTTCTTGAAGTTGGTTTCGAACAGGTAACCACTACCAACCGCGATGCCGAGCGCAATCACACGGTCAAATGCGTTACCAGTTGCATCCTGGAAGATGGCATAAGAACTGTTGAGGCCACGACCCTGGAGGAACATCCTCCTGAGTGAAGTACCCGATCCTTTTGGTGCAACGAGAAATACGTCCACATCGGCCGGCGGGATGATGCCGGTTTGCTCATTGAACGTGATACCGAAACCATGGGAGAAATATAATGCCTTACCTTTTGTCAGGTGTTTTTTTACAGTTGGCCATAATGCAATCTGCGCAGCATCGCTGAGCAGGTAACAGATGATGGTACCTTTCTGCAGGGCTTCTTCAATTTCGAAAAGGGTTTCACCCGGAACGAATCCGTCACGAACCGCCTTGTCCCATGATTTGGAATCCTTGCGCTGTCCGACAATTACATTAATACCGTTGTCTTTCTGATTCAGCGCCTGACCCGGACCCTGTACACCATATCCGATCACTGCCACTGTTTCGTTTTTCAGGATGTCCTGGGCTTTGCTGAGCGGGAATTCTTCGCGGGTTACCACGTTTTCTTCCGATCCGCCGAAATTGAGTTTTGCCATTGTTATTGTTTTGTTGTTAAATACTTGTGTTGCGAATTGATTTAAATATTGATGTCGTCACATTTCAAAAACTTCCTCGTTTTCATTGAGGAACTCATTGGTGGATGTCTCGGTACCGGGTTCACGGTATTCGAATTCCTTCAGTTTTGAATGGAACCCGTCGCTGTCCTTGATAATGGCCACGCGGGCACTGCGGACAAACTCAATCAGCCCGTACGGTTCAAGCACCTTGATGAGTCCGTCGGTCTCCTCGCGGTGACCCGCCACTTCGAATACAGTATAGTCCTTGCGGATCACTACTGCTTTTGCCCCATGCTGCCTCAATAACCTTTCCACCTTGACTTCGGCCTGGATGATATCGGTTGGTACCTTGTACAGCGCGAGCTCCTGCCACACGATCTCGTCCTGCGTGTTGTAGTAAGCCTTCAATACTTCGACCTGTTTTTCAATCTGCGTACAGATTTTGCGGACTACATCTTCCGTTTCGCTGATCACGATGGTGAAGCGGTGTACGCTGTCCACTTCCGAAGGGGACGTGTTGAGGCTTTCAATGTTGATCTTCCTGCGGGAGAAGATGATGGCAATCCGGTTGAGTAAACCGATATGGTTTTCTGTATAAACCGTGATCGTGTATTCCTGTTTTAACATGAGGCGTATTTTATAATTTTAAATCTCTTCCCTGCTCAGCACGATTTCCGCAACACCACGACCCTGTGGCACCATCGGGAACACGTTGTTTTCCTTTCCTACAAATACTTCCAGCAGGAAACTGCCGTCGTGATCGAGCATTTGTTTCAATGCCCCTTCGAGATCTTCCCGTTTGGCGATGCTGTTGCCTGGTATACCGAAGCCTTTTGCCACCTGTACAAAATCGGGGCTGGTGATATCGACAAATGAATAACGTTTTGCATGGAACAGCTGCTGCCACTGGCGTACCATCCCCAGAAACTGGTTATTCAGTATCAGGATTTTTACGTTCGGTTTAAACTGCATGATGGTGCCGAGCTCCTGCAGGGTCATCTGGAAACCACCATCACCAATTACTGCAACTGTAGTACGGGTAGGATCCCCGTAAGCCGCGCCGATAGCGGCGGGCAGGGCATATCCCATGGTGCCGAGTCCGCCACTGGTAATATTGCTTTTTGACAGGTTGAACTTTGCATACCGGCAGGTCACCATCTGGTGCTGCCCTACATCGGTTACCACAATGGCATTACCATCGGTCAGTTTGTTTAATACATTGATGACTTCACCCATGGTCAGGATTTCACCGCTGGGGTTCAGTTCCTCGTTAATGACTTTTGCTTTTTCCAGTTCCATGTGGTCGTTGAACTGGCCGAGCCATTCGGGGTACACTTTTTCCTGCACCAATGCCGTCAGCATCGGAAGGGTTTCCTTACAATCGCCCCATACCGGAACGGTTGTTTTTACATTTTTATCTATTTCCGACGGATCGATATCCAGGTGGATCACTTTTGCCTGTTTGGCATATTTATCCAGTCGCCCGGTTACTCGGTCATCGAAACGCATACCAATGGCAATGAGTACATCACATTCATTGGTGAGCACATTGGGCCCATAGTTGCCGTGCATACCGAGCATACCAACCGATTGTGGATGGTCGGTCGGGATTGCGCCTGCACCCATGATGGTCCATGCGGCAGGGATACCCGATTTTTCCAGAAAGGTTTTGAATTCTTTTTCAGCGCGACCGAGGATGACTCCCTGTCCCCAGATGATAAAAGGTTTTTTTGCACTGTTGATAAGGGCAGCTGCCTGTTCAACATATTCCTTCCGCACGATGGGCTTGGGGCGATAGCTGCGGATGTGGTTGCATTTGCTGTAACCGGCATAATCGAACATCTGCATCTGCGCGTTCTTGGTAATGTCGATGAGTACAGGACCGGGGCGACCACTGCCTGCGATATAGAATGCTTTGGCAAGTGCCGCAGGAATTTCAGTTGCATCAGTTACCTGGTAGTTCCATTTGGTAATCGGCGTGGTGATGTTGATTACGTCCGTTTCCTGGAAGGCATCGGTACCCAGCAAGTGGGCAAACACCTGGCCGGTGATACAGACTACAGGGGTGGAATCGATCATCGCGTCGGCCAGTCCTGTTACCAGGTTGGTTGCACCCGGACCGCTGGTGGCAAACACCACACCGGTTTTACCGGAGGTACGTGCGTAACCCTGTGCCGCGTGGATGGCACCCTGTTCGTGACGCACCAGGATGTGTTTCAACACATCGTTATAGTCATACAGGGCATCATAGATCGGCATGATAGCACCACCGGGATATCCAAAGATGGTGTCGACCTGCTCGGCGATGAGTGCTTCGAGCACGGCTTCGCTTCCGGAGATCGATGTATCAACTTTTGATGGGGTGGGCTTTTTTGCTTTTAATTCCAGCGTTTCCATATATCTGTGTTTGACCGTTGCCGGTTGTTTAATTTGTCAGTTGTCGACCCGAAGGGATCTGCTTTAGTTCTTCGCTTTTGTCATCCCGCAGGGATCTGCTTTCGTTCTTCGGTTTTGTCATCCCGAAGGGGATCTGCTTTGATTCTTCGATTTTGTCATCCCGCCGGGATCTGCTTTGATTCTTCGCTTTTGTCATCCCGAAGGGATCTGCTTCAGTTCTTTTGGAATGATAAAAATTATGCTTCGTCCGTCACACAACCTTCACTGGCGTCTTTTACACTCATGGCATATTTCCATAAAACTCCCTTCGTTGCCTTGAGTGCAGGTTTTTTCCAGTCTTTCTTGCGTTTAATAATTTCTTCTTCACTCACTTTGAGGGTGAGCGTATTTTTTACTGCGTCAATTTCAATGATGTCGTTGTCGTGGACAAATGCGATCAGTCCACCGTCGTATGCTTCCGGCGTAATATGTCCCACCACGAAACCATGTGTACCACCGCTGAACCGGCCATCGGTGATCAGGGCAACTGTTTTTCCGAGACCCGCGCCAATAATGGCACCCGTCGGTTTCAGCATCTCGGGCATGCCTGGCGCACCACGGGGACCGATATGGCGGATCACCACCACATCGCCTGCGTGCACCTTGCCCGATGAGATCCCTGCAATCAATTCTTTTTCGCCATCAAACACCCGTGCCGTGCCTTCGAAACGTTCGCCTTCCTTGCCACTGATCTTTGCCACACTTCCTTTTTCAGCAAGGTTGCCATAAAGGATTTGCAGGTGACCCGTTGCTTTCAGCGGATTTTCCAGCGGAAGGATGATCGATTGTTTTTCAAAATCCAGTACCGGCGCATCGGCCAGGTTTTCTGCCACTGTTTTTCCTGTGGCAGTCAGGCAATCCCCGTGGAGTACACCCTTGCTCAACAGGTACTTCATCACCGCTGGTACGCCGCCGATCTTGTGCAGGTCGGCCATCATGTACTTACCGCTTGGTTTGAAATCGGCCAGCACAGGTATGCGGTTGCTGATTGCCTGGAAGTCGTCCTGTGTAAGCACTACGTCCACACTCTTTGCCATGGCAATCAGATGCAGCACGGCATTGGTGCTTCCTCCAAGGACCATGATCACCGTGATGGCATTTTCAAATGCCTTCTTCGTCATGATGTCCTTTGGTTTGATGTCTTTTTCCAGCAGCACGCGGATTGCCGCGCCCACGGCTTTACATTCCTGTTGTTTTTCTTCGCTCAACGCGGGGTTGGAAGAGGAGTAGGGCAGGCTCATACCCATCGCTTCGATGGCACTTGCCATGGTGTTGGCAGTGTACATACCTCCGCAGGCACCCGCACCCGGGCAGGCATTTTTTACGATACCCTGGAAATCGGCTTCATCCAGGTTGCCTGCAATTTTTTGTCCGAGTGCTTCGAAGGCGCTTACGATATTCAGCTCCTGTCCCTTGTAGTGTCCTGGGGCAATGGTGCCTCCGTATAACATGATAGAAGGGCGGTTCAGCCGGCCCATCGCCATAATGGCGCCAGGCATATTTTTATCACAACCGGGAATGCTGATCAACCCGTCATAGTATTGAGCACCTGCGTTTGTTTCAATGCTGTCAGCAATTACGTCGCGGCTGACCAGGCTGTATCGCATGCCGTCGGTTCCCATACTTGAGCCGTCACTCACACCGATGGTGTAAAAACGAAGACCCAGCAGGTCCGGCGTGTTGTTGACCGTATCGCGTACAGTGGTTGCGAGGTCATTCAGGTGCATGTTGCAGGGATTCCCATCCCATCCCATACTGACGATCCCGACCTGTGCTTTCTTGAAATCCTCTTCCTTGAAACCAATACCGTAGAACATTGCCTGCGCAGCTGGCTGCGTGGGGTCCTGTGTAAGTGTCTTTGAATATTTATTTAAATCCGGCATTTTGTGCTGTTAGTATTTCTATAATGGTTTTCGTTCTTATTGGCTTGCGTCGTTGTGGCCTCATTAGTTACACAACTGCTTCCATTTTCCTCGCCAGCAGGTTTTTTGCTTCATCGAGGCTGCGTTCTGTAACCGTTGCCAGGTAAGCTTTCTGCACTACATAACTCAGGCTGTCTTCCCATTTCAGCGGGAATACCGTTTCGTCAATTCCTGACCAGCCAACCGTTTCCGCAGCGGTGCCGCAGAAGAAAGCCGTGTCTGCGCTTTTCAGTTCTTCCAGGCTGATCTTTTTTTCTGTTACTGTTATACCAAGTTGAGTGCAGAGTTCAAGTACTGTTTTTCTTGTTAATCCCGGCAGGATATGTCCCAGCGAAGGGGTAAATAATTGTCCGTCTTTTTCGACAAAGACATTGGCGCCCGGACCTTCGGCAACAAAACCATCGAGGTCGGTCAGTAATGCTTCATCAAAGCCTTTTGCCTTTGCTTCCTGGCTGGCCATGATGCTGTTTACATAATGACCAGCTGCCTTTGCCTGCATGTTGAATGCTTTGGGGTTGGGCCGCTGGAAAGATGAAGTGAATACGCGCAGGGCTTTATTTCCCAGAAAGGGCGACATTTCCCAGGTCTGGATAGCGATAAAGGATTCGGTGTTCACCGAGAAACTCATATTGGCCGGGCCATATACAATGGGCCTGATGTAGGCGTCCTGCTGGTTGTTCTTCTCCAGCAACTGATAGGTGGCCCTGATCAACTCTTCCGTGTTCCAATGATACGGCAGGTTTAATGCTTCGGCCGAACGCTGCAGCCGGTCGTAGTGTTCTTCTGCACGGAAGATGCGTGTTTCACCCGAAACAGTACGGTACGAGCGGATGCCCTCAAATACGGAGTAACCGTAGTGGAGCGACTGGCTGTACAGGTCCATCTTTGCTTCAGCGGCCTTGACAAAGGCGCCGTCGCGGTAGATCAGTGTTTCGTTATTGTAATATGCGGCCATAGTTAAATCATTTACGGGTGTATAAAAAAACAACCCGCCTGGAAGAGGCGGGTTGCGGTATAATCAGTTGTTGATCTCGTATTATACAATGCTTCCCGCCGGGGAATAAATAATAATGACGACGACCACTGCAAGAAGACCTGCTGCGGAAAGAAGGACATTATGTGATTTATTCTGTTGCATGAAGTATTGTAAAACGAATATACATTCCTTCAGGCAATCAAACAAAATTTATAAGAACTGTTTTAGCTGTCATCCAGTGGGTTCTTTCGTCATCCCGAAGGGAACTGTTGTCGCTTAGTTCCCTCGCTTCGCTCGGGATGACAAAAGATCCCTCCGGGATGACAACTCGCTCGGGATGACAATTCGTTCGGGATGACAACTCGCTCTGATGAGATCCCTCCGGGATGACAATTCGCTCGGGATGAGATCCCTCCGGGATGACAACCTCGCTTGGATGACAACCTCAATCGGGATGGCAATTCGCTCGGGATGAGATCCCTCCGGGATGACAACCTCGCTTGGATGACAACCTCAATCGGGATGGCAACTCTATATAATCGTCGACTTCCTGTATTCAATATTCTCCCTCGTCAGCGATCCCGGGATCTTGCCACTTACATAGTCGCAGATCAGTTCACCCAGTGTTGATGTCAGGTAAAAATTGACAGGATCGATATCTTTTGTAACAAATCCATTGGTCAGTGTCCAGCCTACTGCTTCCCGAACCAGCGCCGCTTCTTCGCCGAGGCCGATATGATCCAGCAGCATGGCCGCTGAAAGAATGGACCCAATCGGGTTTGCGATGTCCTTACCCGCGGCCTGCGGATAAGATCCGTGGATGGGTTCAAACAATGCCGCACCATTTCCGATGGAAGCAGAAGGCAGTAGTCCAAGCGATCCACTGATCACACTTGCCTCATCGCTGATGATGTCGCCAAACATGTTTTCGGTCAGCACCACATCAAACTGTTTTGGGTTGAGGATAATCTGCATAGCCGCATTGTCGACAAACAGGAAATCCAGTTCAACATCGGCATAAGAGGCAGCGATCTCTTTCACAATCTTCCTCCATAGTCTTGACGTCTCCAGTACATTAGCTTTATCGACGAGTGTCAGTTTCTTCCTTCTTTTCTGTGCCATCTGGAAAGCCAGGTGGGCTACGCGTTCAATTTCTTCTTTTGAATACGAACATTCATCCAGTGCCCAGGTGCCTTCTGCATTCTGTTCTTTTTTACCAAAATAAATACCGCCGGTCAGTTCGCGGTAGATCACGAAGTCGACCCCTTCAATATTTTTTGTTTTCAGTGGGGATAAATGGTGCAGCGCACTATAAGTAGTGACAGGTCGGATGTTGGCGAACAACTGGAGTGATTTGCGGAGTTTCAGCAAACCCTGCTCCGGCCTCACTTTAGACGTGGGGTCATTATCATATTTCGGATCGCCGATGGCGCCGAATAAAATGGCATCGCTTTTTAAACACATGTCAATCGTTTCGTCGGGCAGCGGGTTGCCGGTCTTGTCAATTGCAATCGCACCCATCAATCCATACTCGTAAGTGAACTGGTGGTTGAATGTTTGTGCAATGGCGTTCAGTACCTGGACTGACTGCTTCGTTACTTCGGGGCCGATCCCATCTCCTTCGATGACAGCAATATTCTTTTTCATGTTTGTGCCGTAATGGCGGTTGAGGTTACAGGGTATGTGTTGTTTCGTATTGTTCTATTTCTGCTTTGGTACTGATCAGGTAATCGATATCATCATACCCGTTGAGCAGGCAGGTCTTTTTATAAGAACTGATGTCAAATGGTTCGGATACTGCCCTGTTACCGTCTTTATCCACCAGGCTGACCAGTTGTTCGGCCAGGTTCACTTCCAGTTTTTGTTTAGGGTCAGCTTCTATAGCTGCAAAGACCTTTGCCAGGAATTCTTCACTGACTGTAACCGGCAGTAAAAAGTTATTCAGTGAATTGTTTTTGAAAATGTCGGCAAAGAAGCTGCTGATGACTACATCGAACCCCGCATCCTTGATGGCCCATGCTGCGTGTTCACGGGAAGAACCGCATCCGAAATTTTTTGCGGCAACCAAAATCTGCCCGCTATACTTTGGGTTATTCAACGGAAAATCGGTCTTTGGCTGCGCCTCATCATCGTTGTTGTACCGCCAGTCGCGGAACAGGTTTTTCCCGAAGCCATCGCGGCTGGTGGCTTTCAGGAAACGCGCAGGGATGATCTGGTCGGTATCGATATTTTCGATATTGACCGGTACGGCTGATGAATGGATCGTTACTATTTTTTTACTCATTTCCTTAATTCTTAACGGCTGCTGAATAATTATCACGGATATCACCAACTTCACCGGTGATGGCTGCAAGTGCCGCTGTGAGCGGGCTTGCGAGGAAGGTGCGGGCGTTTGGTCCCTGGCGGCCTTCAAAATTCCGGTTACTGGTAGAGATACAATATTTACCCGCAGGGATCTTGTCTTCATTCATGCCGAGGCAGGCACTGCAGCCTGGCTGGCGAAGGATGAATCCTGCTTCTTCAAAAATTTTATCGATGCCTTCTTCGATGGCTTGTTTTTCCACCTGTTTGCTTCCGGGTACCACCCACACCTGCACATCGCTGGCCTTCTGTTTTCCTTTTACAAATCCGGCCACCATGCGCAGGTCTTCAATGCGGGCATTGGTGCAGCTGCCGATAAATACGTAGTCCACTTTTTTACCTTTGATAGCAGCGCCGGGTTCCAGGCCCATATAGGCGAGCGACTTTTCGAACGACGCTTTTTCCTTATCGTCTACCTCATTGAGTGAGGGTACATGACCACTGATGCCGATGCCCATACCCGGATTGGTTCCGTAGGTAATCATTGGTTCAATGTCTTCGGCCTTGATATTGATTTCGCTGTCGAAATGTGCGTCAGTATCGCTGAACAATGTTTTCCAGTAAGCCAGTTTTTTATCCCAGTCAGCCCCCTGCGGTGCAAACTTGCGGCCCTTCATATAAGTGAATGTCGTTTCATCCGGGGCAATCATACCGCAACGTGCACCCATTTCGATGCTCATATTGCAGATGGTCATCCGGGCTTCCATGGAAAGCGCGCGGATAGCGGATCCTGCGAATTCAACTGCATAACCGGTGGCACCACTTGCGGTGATCTGCGACAGGATGTAAAGGACGATGTCTTTGCTCACCACGCCTTCATTCAGTTTGCCATCAATATTGATGCGCATGAGTTTGGGCATCGATTGCATGAGGCACTGCGTGGACATCACCATTTCCACTTCGCTGGTGCCGATGCCGAATGCGATAGATCCGAACGCGCCGTGGGTGGAGGTGTGACTGTCGCCGCAAACAATGGTCATGCCCGGCTGGGTGATTCCCAGTTCAGGTCCTATAATGTGAACAATGCCCTGGAACGGATGTCCAAGGCCATACAATTCAATACCGTGTTCTTCGCAATTCTTCTTTAATGTTTCCACCTGCACGCGGGACAATTCTTCCTTAATGGGCAGGTGCTGGTCGATGGTGGGTACGTTGTGGTCGACCGTTGCCACTACCTGTTTGGGGCGGAAAACCTTGATGCCCCGTTTGTTCAGGCCATTGAATGCCTGCGGGCTGGTTACCTCGTGGATGAGGTGTTTGTCGATGTACAATACGGATGGGCCGTCCTCGATGGTTTTCACCACGTGTGTTTCCCAGATCTTTTCAAATAATGTTTTTGCCATAAATTCTTTTTTCAATAAGGCCTGAAGCGTTTGCATTGATGCCGGGCAGTTAGCCGGTCCGGCAGTTCAGCTGTTATGCCTGGAGCGCAACCTGGTATTGTTTAGCGAGTTCGTGCAGGTCGGCATCGAACACCTCTTTCTTTTTATCGGCTACCTGCAGGAATTCTGCGTAAAGCACGTCGACATCATTGCGGGTATAATCGAATCCGAGTTTGCGGAAACGGTGTGCCAGCGCGGATCTCCCGCTGCGGGCAGTGAGCACGATTTTGGATTCATCGGCCCCTACTTCTTCCGGTGCAATGATCTCGTAGGTCTGTGCATTTTTCAGGAATCCATCCTGGTGAATGCCCGATGAATGCGAGAAGGCGTTGTTGCCAACGATGGCTTTGTTAGCCTGTACCGGCATACGCATCACGTCGGATACCAGGCGGCTGATTGGATTGAGTTGTTGTGTTTTTACGTCGGTGTAAAGTCCGAGTGACTGATGTTGCTTCAGCACCATCACCACCTCTTCCAGTGCGGTGTTACCCGCCCGTTCGCCGAGTCCGTTGATGGTACACTCGATCTGGCGGGCACCGGCCACAACCCCGGCAATGGAGTTGGCGGTAGCCAGTCCGAGGTCATTGTGGCAATGGCAACTCAGGATAGCCTTATCGATATTGGGGACATTGTTCATCAGGAACGCAATCTTTTCGCCGTACTGGTGGGGCAGGCAATAACCGGTAGTGTCCGGGATATTGACCACCGTAGCACCTGCCCGGATCACCGCCTCTACCACGCGTGCGAGGTATTCATTTTCGGTACGGCCGGCGTCTTCTGCATAGAATTCCACATCGTCCACAAAATTCTTTGCCCATTTAACTGCCTGTACGGCGCGGACGATGATCTCGTCCTGGGTGGAATTGAATTTTGCCTTGATGTGAAGGTCCGAGGTACCGATGCCGGTATGGATGCGCGGGCGTTTAGCAATTTTCAGCGCTTCGGCCGCTACTTCGATATCTTTCTGCACGGCACGGGTGAGCCCGCAGACGGTGGCGTTTTTGATCACTTTGGAGATTTCGTGGACCGATTCGAAGTCGCCCGGTGAGGAAACCGGGAATCCTGCTTCGATAATATCCACTCCAAGTTCTTCCAGCGCCAGGGCGAGTTCGATCTTTTCCTTCGTGTTCAATTTGCAACCCGGAACCTGCTCGCCGTCGCGGAGCGTGGTATCAAATATGTGAATTTTGCCTGCAGCCATATTTAATGATAAATTGTGTGAGATAATAGAAGAACTAAAATACCTAATATATAGGGT
>SDZZ01000073.1 GCA_004173255.1 Chitinophagaceae bacterium
GAAGAAACGCGCCTGTATTATTTAAAAGCGTCAGGGACTTAAAGCATACTTATTCAGGGCCTTCCACCGGAGGGCCATTTTATTTTTGGTTTTAGCTAATTTATTTAGTAAGTTTATGCTAAATAATTGATCAAAGCCCATGACCAACGGAAAACCATCCCAACCTGTTTTTATAAATGAAGGTATGCACCGATACCGGCTGCTGGCATTGCCTGACGGCGAACTGGCAGGAAAACTATTCAACGAAAAAAAGCAGTTTGTAAGGGAGTACCTGCAACAGGGAGAAGCCAGTTTACCCTCCGTTACCGTTACCGAATTCAGTGCGAGGGACGAAATGGAAGAGACCATTATCCGCTGGCTGCAGCGCATCCTGGGTGAACAGCGGTCTTTTGGTATTACGCTGAATAATTACAGCGGCTGCCCGGATCACACGGTGTTCCTGAGGATCCAGGACCACGGACCGTTCCATGAGCTGGCGGTGCAACTGAAACCCATAGCCGAATATGTAAGCAGTTATGATTGTCCGCCGGTGAAGTTTGTTAAACAACCCAACCTCCCCATTGGGGAAAACCTGGACGGTGTCCTGTACGAAAGGGTTATCGGGGAATATTCAAGGAGGGACTTCCATGGTTCTTTTGAAGTAAAGGAACTGATGCTGGTAAGGGCCACAGCAGGTGGAAGGGAACAGGACAGGCGGGCAGTGCTGAGGCTGCTGCCATCATTGGCCGGTCATCAAACCAGTTAAAGCAAATGTTATGCAACAGGATATTTTACATCTTCCCGGCTACCGGGTCAATGAGTACCAGCTGGTACTGGTACCACATGAGGAGCTGCGCACCCGGATCATGAAAACCAAAGAACAGTTTGCCGGGAAGTTCAGCACAATATTTAATCCGTACTCGCGGGCCTATCTGCCGCTTGTTTACTTCACCCAGTACCAGCTGATGGAGGAACGTATCATGAACCGGCTGAAAATAGTTGCCATGGCGCAATATCCGTTTAAGGTGGAGTTGCGCGACTTCGGGAGTTTCCCATCGCATACCATCTTCATCAACGTGCCAACGAAACTGCCGGTGCAGGAATTGGTGAAACAGGTAAGGCAGGACACGCAGCGCCTGATGAAATTTGATGAAGAGCATAAACCACATTTCCTGACCGAACCGCACATCAGCATCGGTTCCCGGCTTAAACCCTGGCAATATGAAAAGGGCTGGCTGGAGTACAGCCATTCCCATTTCTCCGGAAAATTTATTGCCGACAGCATGCTGCTGCTTAAAAAACCTGCGGGTGATACACGGTTCAGGCCAGTGGCAAAATTCAGTTTCCAGAACCTGCCGGTTACAACAAGGCAGGGTGAACTATTCGGATAAAAAGGAGGGCGGATGAAAAAGAACTTGCAGCAGGACCACTACCGGATCACCGCAGCAGATAAGCCGGAAGACCAGCAATACCTGCAGGGACGCGGCGCGCAGATCAATACAAAGAACAGGTTCCAGAAAGAAGAAACCACCAGGGAATTTATCGAGGGCATCGATGACTGGTCGGAAGATAACCTGCCGACACAGTATATCGAGCAGCAGTCAAAATCCATTGTCAACAGGGTGGAAAGTCCTGATGTGGGAATGGCATACAGCATGAACGCTTACGCCGGATGTGAGCATGGCTGCATCTATTGTTACGCCCGCAATGCCCATGAGTACTGGGGCTACAGCGCCGGGCTGGATTTCGAGCGGAAGATCATTGTAAAGATGAATGCGGCGCCGCTTCTCCGTAAACAACTGATGAATCCGAAGTGGGAAGTAATGCCCATTATGCTGAGTGGTAATACAGACTGTTACCAGCCTGCTGAGCATAAATACCGTCTTACGCGTTCGCTGCTGCAGGTGTGTAATGAATTCAACCAGCCGGTGGGTATACTGACAAAAAATTCCGGGATCCTGAAAGACAGGGACGTGCTTACAGAAATGGCTTCAAAAAACCTTGTTTCGGCCATGGTGTCGGTAACCTCTTTCAATGAGGAACTGCGGCGGGTAATGGAACCGCGCACCACTACAGCGGTACAAAGGCTGAAAGTGATTGAAGAATTATCGAAGGCAGGTGTTAAGACAGGGGTAATGCTGGGTCCCATGATTCCGGGACTCAATGACCATGAAATGCAAAGGATCATGAAAGCCGCTTCCGATGCAGGTGCCACGTTTACCGCCTATACCTTCATCCGTCTGAATGGCGCCATCAAACTTTTGTTCCACGACTGGTTATATAAGAACTTTCCCGACAGGGCGGATAAAGTGTGGCACCTGATTGAAGACAGCCACGCCGGCAAGGTCAATGACAGCCGGTGGGGTTTACGTATGCGGGGAGAAGGAACCGTGGCCGAAATAATTGAACAGCAGTACCGCACTTACGGACGGCTGTACAACTTGAATGAAAACAGGTACAAACTCGACTGCAGCATCTTCAGGCGACCGGGTCAGCAGGGTACCCTGTTCTGAGCAGGTTTGCCATCCACGTTTCAGCACCCCTGTTCCATGTGCGGTGATTTTACATTGATTTATTGTTTTTTCACGTTGTCCGATGGAACCATTCCCGGTTACCTTACAGCAGCTAACAGAATCCTCATTTTAAAACTGCTTATATGCGACAGGATGGACAGGGAATGAGCCACCAGGAAAAACTCCGGGCCGACAATGATTATATGAAGATGAAACTGATGCTGGAACGGGGTGCAAAATTCGGGACCTCTGATTTTGCAGGGGAACTGCCACCGGAAATTGAGAACCGGTTCCTCCGCAACGTGATTGAATTTGAATCGCTGAATGAAAAACGCGCTTTTGTGAAAGTGTATGAAAAACTGGGATGCCCCAGGCAGTTCATACCGGTTGACCGCGTTCCTGATGCAGAGATCGATGCTGCCTGGAAAGAGTTACTGGGTTTCCTCAACCAACACCAGGTGACCATCGGCGTATGCAGCCCCAATGTAAAGACCCGTGAACTCTACCGGTTTGTGACCGAAGAATTGTTCGACCAGCAGATCAGCAGTGTGGACCTGCCCGGGCTGGTTCATGGTTTCATATATGATGAGTTCCACCCCGACCCGTCATTTGATAATCCGCGATCAGTGATCGAGGGTTTCCTGGAGCCTTTGTTCTCTGAAAGGCAGGTGGAGAACATTCATTTCTTCCGTCGTTTCGACCTGCGGCTGAATGAACACTACCCGCTGACCCAGCGCCAGTTTATGAACCTGCTGAATCACTTCAAAAAACGGTACGATCAGTTTGCCGGATTAAAACTGGGTGATATCGGCTGCACGGTTCACGGAGCCGTTTCAGAGGTGACCGGGGATTACCAGGTGGAGTGCAGTTCCGGCGGCAGTCAAAGCATATTGGAGGGAAGCTGGACCGTAACCCTTGCTGAGCACGCAGCAAATGGGGTATGGGATATCTGCAGTGTGCAGATTGGTGGCATCGATTTCTGATTTTTTTTTACGCCTTTAGGTGTTTCCGTCATCCTCGTTTATATAGTGTATGAAGCATCCTTAAACTGCTTTACCTTATATATGAAACTACAATTACCTATCCCGCGGCCCGGGACCGATGAAGAAAGACTTGGCAAGATCAGGTTTATGGTACTCAATTTCAGGAAGCGGTCGCTGACAATTGCCGACCACGTGCTGATCAGTGCCTGGCTGGAAGAAAGTGAAGCCAACCAGCGGCTCTTTGAAAAATGGATTCTTGAACCGAAACCAGCCGGCCCGTCAGGGCGGCTTGCAGGATCGGGACAAGAACAACTGACCGGTGCCATCCGGAAAAACAGGATGATCGCGCTGGTCATTGTTTTTGTGTGTGCGCTTCTCCTGTTTCTCATCATGCGTTAAATTTGTTGTTCAGTTGGTCCTGTTTTTTTTGCTGACAAGGGAAGCAATGGATGCTGTGATTATCATTAACGAAGACGAGCCTGAATTATGGTCATTGAAAAATTACGCGCTGGGACACGGCAAACACACGAGGACCTGGAAAAGGAAATGCTTCCTTTCATAAAGGGGGCTACCAATGCAGATGAGTATGCCAGACTCCTTCACCTGTTTTATGGTTATTATCACCCGCTTGAACAGGGAATCAGCCGCTATCTCGACGAATCGATACTTCCCGATATAGCTGACCGTCGTAAAGCAGGATGGATTCTTAACGACCTGCGCGCAATGAATCGCTCAGACGAGATCCTGGAAGACAGCAATGCGCCGCTGATCCAAAGCCGCGCTGATGCACTTGGTGCTATGTACGTAATGGAAGGTTCCTCACTGGGGGGAAAGGTGATCAGTAAGATGATTGCAGATAACCTCAATTATCCAGACCATTCAGCCCTCTCATTCTTCTATGGATACGGAGGGCAGACGGGTGTAAGATGGAAGGAGTTCCTTGCAGTGCTCGACCGGTTTTCCGGCACCGTTGAAGAAGATCTTATTGTAAAAAAGGCTAATGAGGTGTTTTTGAAATTCCAGCAATGGCTACAACGAAACATGTCCTGATTCTGGCCCCTGATTTGTAAATTTGGCACCATAAATCAGTGAATGAACTATCCGGTTATTGATCTCACGAATTGCGACAAAGAACCCATCCATATCCTGGGCAAAGTACAGTCCCATGCTTGCCTGGTTGCGGTTGACAGAAATGATTTTACAATAGTTTACGTCAGCAGGAACCTCGAGACGCTGACGGGGCAGTCGTATGATAATTTTTTGAATCATAAACTGGAATTATTTTTTGCCAGTCTCGGACAGGAAGACAACGGCGAATCAGTCCTCCAGGTGGTGAAGTTTGTGTTGAAAAATGATCCCGGGTCACTCAACCCTATAAGGTTGAATATCGGCGGCCACGTATTTAATATGATCGTGCACGTGTCAGGGAATTACCTGGTGCTTGAATTTGAACCATCTTCATCAACTATTGATGGCGAGTTGCAGCAATATGTCGGGTCTTCCCTTTCGAAAATCCTGGAAGGCCGGACGCTCCAGGACACACTGGAGAGCGCAGCTACCCAGATAAAGGAGCTGATCGGGTATGACCGGGTAATGGTATACCGTTTCTGGGAAGATGGACATGGCGAAGTGGTGGCCGAAAAAAAGAACGATGGCCTCGAACCATTTTTTGGTTTGCATTACCCGGCATCGGATATCCCGAAACAAGCGAGGGAACTCTATAAGGTGAACCTTACGCGCATCATTGCCGATGTAAAATCCGAGCCATCCGATATCGTTTCGTATAACGATCTCACTAAGGGAGAGCCGCTCGACCTCACCAATGCAGGAAGCAGGGCAGTGTCGTCCATCCACATCCAGTATCTCCTGAATATGGGGGTGGAAGCGAGTTTCAGCGTTTCACTCATTGCCAACGACGAGCTTTGGGGGCTCATTGCCTGTCATAACTACGAACCAAGGTTTATAGATTATAAAGCGAGGCAGCATGCAAAGCTGATCGGGCAGGTACTGTCCTCTTCGATCCAGTACCGGAATAATAAGGAAGACAAGGAGATCAATATCAATTACCGCAATGTGGCGGATGACCTGATCCGCAAAATGCATCAGGACTGGAGCGTTACCCAGGCACTGATAAACCCGAAAAATAGTGTCCTTGGCATTACCAGTGCCAGCGGAGTCGCTGTCGTTTTTGAGGGCAGGACGCATCTTATTGGTCAGACCCCTTCAGTAGAACAGGTTTCCGGTCTGGTCAACTGGCTGCAGGCTGAGGTGAAGCAGAATGTTTTCCATACCAGCCATCTGGGTGATCACTACCCGCACGCGTCATCACTCAGTGACGCAGGCAGCGGTTTGCTGGCCTGCTCTATTTCGCGGGAGCTGGGTGAATACCTGCTGTTTTTCAAACCGGAATTTGTGAGCACCGTTAATTGGGCGGGCAATCCCGAGAAACCGGTCGAGATCGGGGAGGATGGCATCTCGAAACTGAGTCCCCGCCGTTCATTTGCCATTTGGTCCAGGGAGATCCGGGGCCATTCAGAGCCGTGGACGAGGACCGAACTGAATTCCGTATACAAATTCAGGGAAGACCTTGTTCATTTCATCAATCTGAAGGCTAATGAGATCCGGAAACTGAATGAACGCCTGAAGGAGGCCTATGATGAACTGGATACCTTCAGTTTTACCATTTCACATGACCTCAAAACACCTATTGCCTCCATCAAAAACTACTCAGAAATCCTGCTGGAAGACAACCCCGGGATCAATGAGCAGGGGCGGCATTTCCTGACGCGGATCATGAAGAGCGCCGACAAAATGAATAACCTGATCAGGGAGGTAATGGGCTATTCGCGGGTGAGCAGGCAGGCATTAAATAAACAACGCATCGGCATGGCTGTCTTGCTGGAAGAACTCAAGACGGAACTGATAGCGGCATACCAGCCTGGTAATCTTCAGTTTACCATTTTAGGAACGCCAGAAATAAAGGGCGATAAAGTAATGATTTCGCAGGTTTTTACTAATTTGCTGGGCAATGCAATAAAATACTCGTCCAAGTCAAATCCTTCTATCGTTAAAGTCGAGGGAAAAGAAGAAGGAGGCCAGGTGGTTTACAGCATTTCTGATAATGGAATCGGTATCGACATGAATTTCGGGGGACACATTTTCGAGCTCTTCAAAAGGATGGACAATGTCCGTGACTACGAGGGATCGGGAGTGGGTCTTGCAATCGTCAAACGCATTATGGAAAAGCATAATGCCAAGATCTGGTACGAGAGCGAACCCGGAAACGGCACCATTTTCTATTTATCATTTCAAAGAGATTAAGATGCAGGTACCCGCAGACATCCTCTATATCGAAGACAACGAGGATTACATAGAATTTATGAAACGGGCAATGAGCAAGATAAACAGCTCGCTCCGTGTGAATGTCGTAACCGACGGCAAAGGAACCTTACAATACATCGATGACGTAACGGGTATTGAAGGACTTCCCAAACTTATATTGCTGGATATCAACCTTCCCGACTATAACGGGCTGGATTTGCTGGCCAAAATCAGGTCACATAAATCACTCCGGTACATACCCGTAGTAATGCTTTCGTCCTCCGAAAACCCGGTGGACATCAGGAAGGCGCTTGACGGCGGTGCGAATGCCTATCTCGTTAAGCCGATGGGTCTCGCCCCCCTAATGGAAACCCTTCGCAGCATCTGTAACTTCTGGCTCAATCACCATCAAACCGTAGAGAGTTTTGCTGCATGAAGAAAAAGGTCTACATCCTTGAGGACGACCCCGACCTCCGGGAAATACTTGTTTACGTTTTAGGAAAAGAATATGAGATTGAAAAGGCCGAAGCGCTGGACGTATCGGAAATTGCCGCTTTCGGGCCCGACCTCATACTGATGGACCATGGTCTGGGTAACAGTACCTCTGACCAGAATATAAAGAGCTTAAAAAATACTATCCCTGGATTTGCTACGCCGGTAATACTCCTGTCCGGCCACCCCGACCCGGGACGTATCGCCCTCGATCCCCTGGTAGCAGGTTATATCCAGAAACCGGCAAGCATCGGCGATGTCCGGGAGTATCTCCACGATTTTTTCAGCCGGTCCTGATTACCTTGCCAGGTCTTAAACCCTGATATAAATTTTCTTCCTGTCCAGCACGTAACAGACTGCCCACATGAAGGCAATCACTGTGAGAGCGTACAACAGTGACCCTACCCGAGGATCACCCGGAATGAGGGCATACACGTGGTCGTACAGGAATGACCAGGGGTTGGAACCGTTTTCAAAGCGCACCAGCCAAAGTGTTTCCGGCAGGAAAGCGCTGAGCGCAAAAACAAACAGCGCATTTTTCCCGAACACGTCAAAGAAACGCGCAAGACCGCCACGGATTTCCCGGAGTTCAATAAGGTAAATCATGGTGGCGAGTGCAACGAATGCAAGCCCGGATGTGTAAACCGTATAGGAGCTGGTCCAGATTTTTTTATTGATCGGGAACACCATGTCCCAGCAATAGCCTGTCAGGAGTAATGCCACACCAGCGACAAAAAGGCCCGTGACCATTTCAAAATTCTTACCCTTGTTCCGGATATAATCCCCGGCGAGATAACCGAAAATGACGGAAACAACTGAGGGCAGGGTGCTCGCAAGTCCTTCCGGATCGAACGGTATCCCTTCCCCTTTATACATATGGGCGACCCCAAGTACAGGGATATCCACCCCGCTGGTTCCAAACCAGCCGCTGATACTATATGGGTCGGCCGGGTTGCCCAGCAGGCAGGCTGCCCAATAAAAAAGCAAAATCACCATCGCTGCCACAAAACTCCGTCGGGGTTTGAGGTAAAAGACCATGACCGAAGCGAGCAGGTAACAAAGGGCGATCCGTTGCAGCACCCCCATGATCCGGATGCCCGAGTCCGGATTCTCCGGATTTACCCAGTGCCTGAAGCTGATACCGGCATCGGTCCGGTGAAAGAACGGCCACCAGTTCAGGACAAAGCCGATGAGGAAGATGAGGAAAGTACGCTTCAGCACTTTCTGCCAGAACACACGGCTACCGGCCGTTTCGAGCCGCGGCATCACAAATGCCATGGCATTTCCGACAGCAAAAAGGAAAAAGGGGAACACCAGGTCGGTTGGGGTAAGCCCATGCCAGGGTGCATGTTCCAACGGGGGATAAATATGCTCCCAGCTACCCGGATTATTGACAAGGATCATGAGGCAAACGGTCGCGCCACGGAAAACGTCGAGCGAGTAAAAGCGTTGATTCAAGATTACTGCGTTAGTTGCCCCAAGTTAGCTAACTGCCGGGTAAATCATTCGTTCTCTGCCAATTTTATTCTTTTGCCACTCCCATCCGGCCTGTTATATTTGCAACCGTAGCGTATAATAGGACCTTTGTTTTAGCGTTATAGCTGGCCTGCCGGGAAAGCGAACCGGTCGGAGCCATCACTGACCGGGCAACCCATGGGATGTGACCGAGGTGGCGAAGCTCTCTAAAAAAGTCAACGTGTCAAGAAAGTGGTTAGCCATATACAGCCGCCCCCGGTGGGAAAAGAAAGTAGCCCAGCTCCTCACGGAAAAGGGTGTGGAATGCTATTGCCCGCTCAACAAAATCCGGCGCAAATGGAGTGACCGGGTAAAAGTGGTGGAGGAACCTTTATTCAAGTCCTACGTGTTTGTAAAGGTGAATGATGAAGACCGCACTTCGATCCGAATGACACCAGGGGTGGTCAATTTTGTTTACTGGGGTGGTAAACCCGGAATCATAAAGGAGCGGGAGATCAATGCCATCCGTATGTTCCTTGGTGAGTTTGAAAATGTGGAAGTGCATCCGGTTGAACTCAAAGTGGACCAGCGCGTGAAAATAACCCAGGGTCCCATGATGGACCGGGAAGGCAAGATCATCGGCCTCGGCCGCAAGACAGTCAAAGTGGTGATCGAAAGCCTGGGATACCAGCTGGTAGCGCATATCGATAAAACTAAATTAACTTCAGCCGACTGAAACCGGCTGCTTAACTCTCAACCAAGGTCATGAAACACCTGCGACTTGTATTCTTCCTTTTCCTGCCTGCCTGGCTCGCCTCCTGTGCCCCGCAGCAACAAATGGCCAGGTATGTAAATGACGCAACGGATACAGCCGGGCTTGACCTCAGCATACCCGAACTGCTCATCCAGCGCAACGACCTGCTCTCCATACAGGTATACAGCGCAAGCACCAAACCGGAAATAACCGATGCCCTCTATAACCTGCCCTGCGCCACAGCCGGCTCCCAGGGCGGAAGCGGACAGGTGAGCAGCCTCAGTCCCTGCGGATTCCTGGTCGACGCCTCAGGAAATATTGAATACCCGCGCATCGGACTCTTACACGTACAGGGGCTCAACAAACAGCAATTGAGTGACCTCGTAAAAAAGAAGATCAACGAAAAAGATTCCGTGCTCACCGATCCATCGGTGATAGTCCGGTTCCAGAACCTGAAAGTAACCGTAATGGGTGAAGTGAAGGCGCCCGGAGTACAATCATTCCCCGGCGAAAGGATTACCATCCTCGAAGCCATCGGCCTGGCAGGTGACCTGACCGATTTCGGGATAAAGGAAAAAGTGAAAGTGATCCGCGAAGTCAATGGCAAAAGACAGGTGGCCTTCGTTGACCTTTCTTCCACCCGCCTGTTTGAATCGCCCTACTATAACCTGATGCAGAATGACGTGGTGCTGGTTGACCCCACAAGCCGGAAAACCAAACAGCAGGACCAGGCCGTGGTATACCAGAAGATCAGCCTTGGCCTGAGCATCGTTACGGCTTTCGCACTTATTTATAATGTGTTCCGGTAAAATCATAAACAGATACAGCTGCTACTCAGCGGTATCCCCATCGAATCCAATAACCTTCGCGTACCCCGATAACCTTAATCTGAAATTCACAAACCATCTGCATGGAAGAACCGGTTTCAAAAAATAAAAGTGAGCTGTGGACCCTCAGCATCAAGGACCTCTTTTATAAATACCTGCGCTATCTCCCGCTGATCCTGCTGTGCGTACTCGTTGCAATGGGCGGTGCATTTTTATACCTCCGGTATGCCACGCAGATTTACAGTGCCAACGCCCTGATGATTATCCAGAATGACCAGAAGCAGGCCAACACCGACAAGGTGGAAGACATCCTGCTCGGGTCAAACAAAACGCAGAATATCCAGAATGAAATGGAAATACTGCGATCGAGACCACTGATGGAACGCGTGGTCAACAAGCTCGACCTTAGTTTCAGCGCCACCCAGCATGGCAAGATCAAAGACCTGAACGTTTACCGGCAAACACCATTTGCCATCCGCGCCATTTCCATCAATGATTCCACACATGTTTTCCGGTTCGTAATCCTTTACACCGATACAGACAAACTGACCGTGAATGGCCAGCCAGTCTCCTATAACGAAGCGTTCAAAACCTCGAACGGTATGTTCGAGCTTTCGAAGACTGGCAATTCAGCGGCCGGGCAGGAATACGAAGTCACCTGGTCACCCGTAACCAATGTGGCAGGCTCCCTGGTTTCCAGCATTTCCATTTTACCAAAGGCCGCCAATTCCGGCATCCTCAATATCGCCATGCTTTCATCGAGCCCCATCCTTGCACGCGATGTGGTCAACACGCTGATGAAGGAATACAGCCTGATGAATATCGAGCAGAACAACTTCTCGACCGACCAGATGCTGAACTTTATCAATTCACGCCTGGTCATCCTCAACAAGGAGCTCGACAGTGCACAGCAGAAGCTGCTCGTGTACCAGCAGGAAAATGACCTCGTCGATATCGATGCCCAGCTGTCCGGATACTTCCAGAATGTGAACGAAGGTGACCGGGCCATCCTGACAGAACAGACAAGGCTGGGTATTGCCGACCTGATCGGCAAATCCCTTTCATCACCGGAAAACCAGTACCAGGGACTGGTAGTGCCTTCCTCACTCGGACTGGAAGACCCGGTACTGAATGAAATGGTTGGCAGGTACAACACCGTACAACTGGAACGAAAAACATTACTGGAATCAAATACCCCGGCCGGTAACCCGGCGGTAAAGCTGGCGGAAAGCCAGGTGGAAAACCTGCGGGCAACCATCCTGGAAAATATCCGCAATATCAAAACCAGCTACGAAAAAACGATTGGCACACTGCAGCGGAACACGGGTAAAAACCAGGCGAACCTGAAGGACCTTCCCTACAAAATCAAACGGTTTATCGAATTGAAAAAACCGGTCGATATCAAACTGGAACTGGTTAAACAACTGGAAGGTAAACGGGAAGAAACCGCTATTGCCCGTTCATCGACAGTCTCCAGTTCAAGGGTCATCCAGGACGCAGATAACGGCATCCCGGTAAAGCCAAACCGCACCACCGTACAGATCATTGCACTGCTGATCGGGCTGGGACTGCCAGCCATGTTCATTTTCATAAAAGAATTGCTGAACGATAAAGTTTCCAGCAGGAATGATATCGAGCGCATCACCGGGGCTCCGGTGGTGGGTGAAGTGGGTCACTCCTTCAGCGATGAAGTACTGGTGGTTACCCGCACCAGTCGTTCGATGGTGGCTGAACAGTTCCGGATCATCCGCTCCAACCTGCAGTACATAATCGGTAAAGTAGAAAAGCCGGTAATCATGGCCACTTCTTCCTTCAGCGGAGAGGGCAAGTCATTCGTCAGTACCAATATGGGTGCGGCAATGGCAGTAACGGGCAAAAAAACAGTGATCCTCGAATTTGATATCCGTAAACCAAAAGTACTGGCAGGCCTGAAAATGACGCGCTCCGCCGGTATCAGCAATTTCCTGGTTGGAAAGGAAAAACTGGAGAACCTGATTGTGCCGGTTACCGGCGTAGAGAATTTATATGTACTTCCCTGCGGGCCTATACCACCCAACCCGGCTGAGTTATTACTGGATCCGCAGGTGGATGTTATGTTTGCTTACCTGAAGGAGCATTATGATGTGGTGATCATCGATACCGCCCCGGTCGGCATGGTAAGCGATGCCATTACGCTGGGTAAATACGCAGACTGCACCCTGTACCTGGTTCGCCAGGGATATACTTACAAAAAGCAGATTGCACTGATTGACGAACTGTACACGCAGAAAAAATTACCTGCCGTGTCGATTGTGGTGAATGATGTAAAAATGAAATCAGGTTATGGCTACTATGGCTATGGCCGGTATGGATACGGATACGGGTATGGCAATAGTTACTACGAAGAAACTGCACCGGTAACATTCTTCCAGAAACTGAGAAGGGCAATCGGACTTGGAAAGGCACCAAAAACCAACAAATAATTAATCACTCAAAAGACAGCAACCAGGACATGTCGAAAACAATCATTATTACCGGAGGTGCCGGATTTATAGGATCCCATGTGGTACGTTTATTTGTCAGCAACTACCCCGACTACCGTATCATCAATCTGGATGCACTGACCTATGCGGGTAATCTCGCCAACCTCCGCGATGTGGAGTCGGCACCCAATTACCGGTTCTCCAAAACAAATATCCTGGATGCGGAAGCACTGGCAACCCTGTTCAATGAAACGAAGCCCGACGCGGTCATCCACCTTGCGGCCGAAAGCCACGTGGACCGCAGCATCCTTTCACCGCTTGATTTCGTTTACACCAATGTGGTTGGTACCGTCAACCTGCTGAACGCAGCCAAAACGCAGTGGGCCGGCAACTACGAGGGTAAACTGTTTTACCACGTATCGACCGATGAAGTGTACGGCGCGCTTGGTGAAACAGGTTTCTTCACTGAAACCACGCGCTACGATCCGCATTCGCCTTACAGTGCATCCAAGGCGGCATCCGACCATTTTGTGCGGGCTTATGGCGATACATACGACCTGCCCATTATACTCAGCAACTGCTCCAACAACTACGGACCTTACCATTTCCCGGAAAAGCTGATTCCTTTATTCATCAATAATATCATCAACAGGAAGCCCCTGCCGGTATACGGGGATGGATTGTACACACGCGACTGGCTCTTTGTCAAAGACCACGCACGGGCCATCGATGTTATTTTCCACAGGGGTAAAAAGTCGGATACTTATAATATCGGCGGTTTCAACGAATGGACCAATATTGCCCTGGTCAAACTGATGTGCAGCCTGATGGACGAACGGCTTGGCCGCAGTGAAGGGGAAAGCGAAAAGCTGATTACCTATGTAAAAGATCGCCCGGGGCACGACCGTCGTTATGCTATTGATGCATCCAAGCTGAACAGGGAACTCGGATGGTCACCATCGGTCACCTTTGAAGAAGGGCTGGCACAGACCATCGACTGGTACCTCAGTAACGGCGACTGGCTGAAGCAGGTAACCAGCGGTGATTACATGAATTATTACGATCAACAATACGCAAAAAGATAAACATGAAGGGAATCATTCTCGCAGGTGGCTCCGGCACCAGGCTTTACCCGATCACGAAAGCCATTTCCAAACAGCTGATGCCGATCTACGACAAGCCAATGATTTATTATCCGCTGTCAACCCTCATGATGGCCGGCATCAGTGAAATCCTGATCATCACCACGCCGGAAGACAACCCGTCATTCAAACGTTTACTCGGCGACGGAAGCCAGCTTGGCTGCCGTTTCGAATATGCCATCCAGGAAGTGCCCAATGGCCTGGCCCAGGCTTTTGTAC
>SDZZ01000479.1 GCA_004173255.1 Chitinophagaceae bacterium
ATCGCTGCAGGCGAAAAACTGCAATGCGCTTGGTCTCACCGGTGCCGATGGTGACCTGATCCTCGCACATAAACGCCAGCATCCGGTGATGGATTATGGTTATGTGGGGGATGTGGACCAGGTGAATAACAATCTTATTTCACAGTTACTCCGGTTGAACCTGGCGCTGGTCTTCGCTCCTATCACGCATAATAAGAAAGGACAACTGCTCAATACCAATGCAGACACCATTGCGCAGGAACTGGCCAAAGGACTAAGTGCGTCGTTCGACGTGGAACTCATTTATTCTTTTGAAAAAAGGGGCGTGCTGCTCGACGCATACAACGATGACACGGTGATTCCACAGATCGGGCCGGCCTACTACCAGGAACTGAAAGCAACACAAAAAATATTCGAGGGCATGATCCCTAAAATGGATAATGCCTTTGCCGCATTGAAAAGCGGGGTGAAAAAAGTGATCATCGGGAATGCGGAACAACTGGGCAGCCTGGTCACCGGTAACGCCGGAACCACCATCTCGCTGCAGGAAAACTGAGCAGCGGGAGTGATAAGAGCAGCCTGCACCGGCTGGTTCCTGATTTGGTCCGGGCAGTTCTGCCAAAGCCTGGTGCCTGCAGCAGGGTAACAATATATTATGGACGCAAAATCGGAAACATATTTTAACGGGCTGAATCCCGCACAGCTCAACGAACTGGCCAATGATGCCGTTGGGCTACTCAGGAAACTGATCGCCACTTCTTCATTCAGTAAAGAAGAAGCACCAACTGCGTCCATCCTTGCCGGGTTCTTCCACGAGCGGGGCATTGCGGTCGAACGCCTCGGGAATAATGTGTTTGTGCGGAATCATTTTTATGATGAACGCAAACCGACCATCCTGCTTAACTCACACCATGATACGGTAAAGCCCAATCCCGGTTATCGCAAGGATCCGTTTGATCCGGGCATTGAAGACGGCAAACTCTATGGTCTGGGTTCTAACGATGCCGGTGGCTGCCTCGTTTCCCTGCTGGCTGTGTTCCTTTATTATTACGACCGCAATGACCTGCCGTATAACTTTTTGTTTGCTGCCACAGCCGAGGAAGAAATTTCAGGTACCGGTGGTATCGAATTGCTGCTTCCCGAATTGCCACCGATCAGCTTTGCGATTGTTGGCGAGCCAACCCTGATGCAGATGGCTGTTGCGGAACGTGGCCTGATGGTGCTGGACTGCACCACTACCGGCCGCGCAGGGCATGCCGCGAGGAACGAAGGGGAAAATGCCTTATATAAGGCACTTGATGATATCAACTGGTTCCGCAATCACGAATTTGAAAGAGTATCGCCGTTGCTTGGACCGTCACGGATGAATGTAACCGTAATCGAAACCGGCAACAAGGCGCATAATGTTGTGCCGGACACCTGCCGCTTTGTAGTGGATGTGAGAGTAAACGAACTGTATTCGTTCGAGGAGGTACTTGAACTGGTGAAAGCAAATGTTGGTTGCGAGGTAACGCCACGGAGTATGCGTTTGCGTTCCACGGCAATTCCGGTCGACCATCCGATTGTGAAAGCCGGAACCAGCCTGGGTCGCACCCATTACGGTTCCCCAACCACCTCCGACAAAGCCCTGATGCCCTTCCTTTCCCTGAAAATGGGACCGGGGGATTCGGCACGCAGCCATACGGCTGATGAGTATATTTACATAAATGAAATTGGTGAGGGCATCGAACTGTATATAAAAATGCTCGACGCCATTCTTTAACCGGGCAGCGCCCCTGAATTACTGATATGAAACTCTGGCAAAAAAATACGGCATCACTGAAGGAAGTGGAAACATTTACGGTTGGAAAAGACCGGGAAATGGATCAGTACCTGGCAGCATTTGACGTACTCGGATCACTGGCTCATACCCAGATGCTGGAGTCAGTCGGTTTGCTCACAACGGAAGAATGGAAAGCGTTACAGGCCGAACTCCGGGCTATCTACAAACAGGTTGGTGACGGCGGTTTCAAACTGCAGGAAGAAGTGGAAGATATCCATTCGCAGGTGGAGCTGCTGCTGACCGAACGCCTCGGAGACACAGGTAAAAAAATCCATAGCGCACGCAGCAGGAATGACCAGGTCCTGGTAGACATTAAACTATACCTGCGCCATGAACTGGAAGAAACAGCGAATGCGGTGCAGCCCTTCTTCGAACTGCTGCAAACGCAGAGTGAAAAATATAAATCCTTTTTATTTCCCGGCTATACGCACCTGCAGCTGGCGATGCCGTCTTCCTTTGGATTATGGTTCGGCGCCTATGCGGAAAGCCTGGTCGATGACCTGGTTACCCTGCGTGCCGCCTATGAAGTGGTCAATAAAAATCCGCTCGGTTCCGCGGCCGGTTATGGTTCATCGTTCCCTATCAACCGCCGTCTCACCACTACCCTGCTCGGTTTTGATGACCTGAATTATAATGTGGTATATGCCCAGATGGGTCGCGGCAAGGCGGAGCGGATTGTGGCGCAATCCATCGCAAACATTGCCGACACGCTGGGACGACTGAGCATGGATGCCTGTCTTTACCTGAACCAGAATTTTGGGTTTATCAGTTTCCCTGCGGAACTGACCACCGGCAGCAGTATTATGCCGCACAAAAAGAATCCCGATGTATTTGAGTTGATCCGTTCACACTGCAACCGGTTGAAGGCACTGCCCAACGAAATCATGATGATGACTACCAACCTGCCATCGGGTTATCACCGCGACCTGCAGCTACTGAAGGAACACCTGTTCCCTGCTTTTGGTACGTTGCGTTACTGCCTGCAGATGGCCGGACTGATGTTGTCCAACATCAGCATCCAGGAAAATATATTGCAGGATGAAAAATACAGGTACCTGTTCAGCGTGGAGGAAGTAAATAAACTGGTTGTACAGGGAACCGCCTTTCGCGATGCATACAAGCAGGTGGGACTGGATATCGAAGCGGGCAAGTTTACCTATGATGTGAACGTCAGCCATACGCATGAAGGCAGCATTGGCAATCTCAACACCGCAGAAATAAAAAACCAGATGGAAAAAGTAATGGCTTCATTCCCTTTTAAAAAAGTGGAAGAAGCCATCAGGAGTCTTGTTGGGGATTAGGTTGTCATCATGATCCCATCCCGGAGGGATTTCTTTGTCATCCAGGAGGGGTTTCTTTGTCATCCCGGAGGGATCTGCATCCCGTTCCTTTTGTCACCTTTCTTTGTCATCCCGGAGGGATTTCTTTGTCAT
>SDZZ01000480.1 GCA_004173255.1 Chitinophagaceae bacterium
ACAATCACTGTTCAGCCCAATAACAGATGCATCAGTTTTCCTTAACCGCATCAGGATCGGGCTCTGGTCAGCTTCAATTTCATAATACATTACCACATCATTTCCCATTTCCAGTAAACCGATATCCAGGGCATTAAAATTTCCGAAGTTCGTGGGCCCGATATCAAACTGCCGGATCCACACTGGGTTACCGCCTGCGTCCAGTTTACAGAGCGTGCGGGTGCCGTTTGGGAGCCATCGTGTATCGGTGAGGTAAAAAAAGAAATCACCTTCAGCAGATTCCAGTACATCCCTGATTTGCTGGTACACCGGACCCGGGGGCAGCTGGTACTCCGTTTGCCAGAGTATATTGAAACTGCCATCAAATTTCACTGCATACATGTTGGAACTTCCATACACTCCAACCAATCCGACCCCGAGGAAATTCCCGTCTTTCAGCTTTATAATTTTTTCGAGGGTCGGGAAACGGGGCGACACCAGTTTAGCTGAGTTAATTACCCGGCCGGCCGTATCGACCAGGGTAAGCTGTGTCCTGCTGGTGCCCGCGTCATAAGCGATATCCCTGGCGTCACTCTGCAGCATGATTTTGCCGTCACCTGCAAGCAGTCCTGACCTGGTATAAAGTATGTTCAGGTTGTTGCGGTATTCCAGGAAATAGGTCCGGAGGCAGCTGTCGGGCATTGGTGTATCGGGGCAAAAAAGTGTACGGCACCTGGTAACGAGGTTTACCGGCTGGTCTCCCGCTACTGCTGGCAATGGCATCAGTTGCATTACGACCGGCACTGCAGGAACGGACTCCTGTGTATAAGGGGGTTCGGCGCGTTCGAAACTGGCAGCTTCCGGAACAGGAGCGCATCCGGGGAGAATGCCGGCACTATCTGTTTTGGTCAGCAGGATTTCCTGTAACGGGCCAACCGTGTTGGCCAGGGCAATATCTCCCCCGTCATTGGTAAATGCGAGCGCCCTTACTTCCTGGGCGACCGGATAATTTATGCGGAATGCAGTGATCGGAGTTTTATAATTATCGGGGAAGGTCTTGATAAAGTGAACATTATTAGCGTCACCTGCGGCCTGCAAAGCAATGGTCTGCTCCCAGTCATTCTGGACCGATCGCATTCCAGGTGACGCAGTGAAACCACTGACATCAAACGTTTCGAGCAGGTTGGGCATACCCGTAGGTAAATAATTCAACCGCATAGCCTGGTACCGGCCATTTTCCGTATACAGTCCGGTGATGACCGGCCGGTTGGCAATGGCCTGCAGGTCATGCAGTTCGTATCCAAAACCTGCTGTACTACCGCCCGTTCGGCTTCCAAACTCAAACGTACCATCCGTGTAATGGATGGTCATCATCAATGCTGCTCCTAAGCCGCCATCCATTTCGTTCCATGATACAAAGACTTCACCGTATTCCACAGCGATCCCGATGGCACGGAACGGCAGGCGGGGTTGGTACGTCCGGCTCCATGTAATTGCGTTGGTAGTGTAGTTAATCCGGGTAATATTGAGTAACTGACCGTTGGTGGAAAATGCAATCAGCGACTGATCCCGCCCCTCCCCCAGATCCACCGCATCCCAGTTACCGTTGCCAGTTCCCGGATCAAGTTTCATAGAGGACAGCGGCGTCAACGTCGCTGTGTCCAGGCTTACGAGTATAGCGGTTGATACACCCGCTATCTGGGTGGTATGTGTTCCGATGGCATAGAGACGGCCGTCGCTGAACTGTCTCACCTGCCGGATCCGGAATTCTGCATTCGGGAAACTGATAGTCCTGCTCAGCAGCACATTTCCCTGCACATCCAGTTTCAATACCCGCCCGCGTACTGCTGTGGCTGAACTGTCGGTCCCCGCCACAATAAAGTTGCCCCTGGCCAGCTGGACTACTGATACAGGTTTCTCCGATGCGGCCGGGGATGCAATTTGTTCAGTGAAAGTCCAGGTAGTACATATGGGGGCCTGTGCCCTGACGTGCATGGCCAGGCATAGAAATAAAGGGAAAAGGACAAGCCATTTCATCGGCAGGAGAACAGCGATATCAATCGAATGGAAACTGGCGTGTAACGGCAAAAATGCGCGCTTGCTGGTGGATACAGGTCTGGCATGTTAGTCTGGTGGTTTGGTGTGTGGTGGTTTGGAGGGGAAAAATAGTCAAAAAACCCGAAACCACTAAGTGCCCGGTTGAACCCGTTCAGTCTTCTTCAGACCTGATCCAGACCTGGTAAAGGGTATTCCGGAAAATACACAAACGCAGATTTACCCGGCGAATGCCGCAAGGTATTTATCAATGTATATGTTCTTCTTTTTAAGTTTATACTGCATGATAAACCGCGGATGCTCGAGTGGCATAATAGTTTTGAAGAAACCGAATTGGTTGTTGAGTTGCTGCAGGAAATGATTGTTCTTACCGGTACCCAGGCAAAAGGCAATGTCTTTGCGGATTCCCAGTTTCAATAGTTTGCCGACACTTTCCACAATAAACGGGGTGGTTGCCTCCTGTAACTGAGGGCTATCATAGTAGTTGTAATTCACTTCGCGTCCTTTTGCATTGACCGAGGTATATCCAAGTGGCGAAGGGGAATTGATATAAAGATCTCCGTAAAACTTTTCCGGACCTCCGTACGCATTGATCATCTCGTAGATAAAAACAGAAGATGGCTCATGGGCAACCGGACCATGATATTCAATCTTGCAATCACTGACCAGTCGCTTAGGATCGGTAAACGGAATACCTGTGAGACCGCCGCCGAGCCTGCCGGGATTAATTCCCAGGATGATCTTGCGGTCGTTGGTATCACTGAAGTATTTATCCAGGAAAACTTTTGTCACCCGCAGTGCTTCCGGATATTCCACGAAGGGGTTGATCACGCGGATACCTGGGGGTAACGGACCTCCCGTGTAATGCAGTTGTTGATGGAACCTGAATGCTTTTGTTGCGAATGTCATAATGCCTGGTTGAATGCTTCGGGCCGCAACATCCCCGACCCGGACACAATCACTGTTTCGCCTGGCAGCAGTTTTGTGGTCATTGCCAGCACATCACCGAACAGGCAGGTGATATGGATGGCAAGTCCCGATGCGTGCGGGCGGCGGGTGAAATTAAACCTTTCCGTTGATCTTTTCGGCTGCACGGCTACTCACCAAACCCACCAGAACAGCCCCGTTGGCAACACCTTGCTCAATAGCCCAATCGCGATTCCAAAAACCACTTATCTTTAAAGCGGACAACTAAAACC
>SDZZ01000074.1 GCA_004173255.1 Chitinophagaceae bacterium
TTAACTTTTGTTTTGCCTGGCACCGAAAAGCAGGCTGCCAATCCGGACCATATTGCTCCCGTTTTGGATTGCCAGCTGGTAGTCGCCGCTCATACCCATTGAAAGCACCGGTGCCTGTTCACCGCTGAACCGCTCCCTGTACAAATCGAAAAGCTGTTTCAGTCTTGCAAACTCGGTTCCCACTTTTTCCCCGTCATCCGAAAAGGAGGCCATGCCCATCAATCCGCCAATGCTGACATTGGTAAATGATTGCTGCTGTTGCATGATAAGTGCGAGTTCCTCCTCATCGAGCCCAAATTTGGTTTCCTCGCGGGCAATAAAAACCTGCAGCAGGCAGGTTATTTTTTTTCCGGCCTTGCCAGCCTGCTTATCGATCTCTTTCAGCAGCCGCAGGCTGTCGACCCCCTGGATCATGTAACACGCAGGAAGCACCTGCTTCACCTTGTTCGACTGCAGGTGGCCGATAAAATGCCAGCGGATATCGGCTGGCAGAATTGCGGCCTTTTCGACTAGCTCCTGTACATAGTTTTCACCAAAATCCCGCTGGCCCAGCTCATACAACCGTTGTATTTTTTGGATCGGCTGGATCTTTGAAACGGCCACCAGCGTAACGTTGCCGGAGGCTAACTGGTCACGGAGCAGGGTAAAATCATCCATATGCGGGTCAGTTGCTGACATAATCTGCAAGTTAAGCCATATCACTCACGGGGACACCTTAAAGTACAAGAATACAAAGGTGAAAAATTTAACCTGAAGTAGTTATTCGCTCCCTTAAAATACGGAGCCACCAGTTAACTTTTCAGGATCGAACGGCTGATCACGATTCGCTGGACCTCGCTGGTTCCTTCATAAATCTGGGTGATCTTTGCATCGCGCATCAGCCGTTCCACATGGTACTCTTTTACGAATCCGTAGCCACCATGGATCTGCACGGCTTCCACCGTTGTCCACATAGCGGTTTCAGAAGCAAATACTTTTGCCATAGAAGAGCTGAGTGTGTAATCGAGGTGCTGGTCTTTCTCCCACGCTGCCTTGAAACAGAGCAGCCGCGCGGCTTCTATGCGGGTGGCCATGTCGGCCAGTTTGAATGCTATAGCCTGGTGGTTCATGATCTCGGTGCCGAAGGCCTTCCTGGTCTGGCTGTATTTCAATGCCAGTTCATATGCACCCGAAGCAATACCCAGTGCCTGCGACGCAATACCAATGCGGCCGCCAGCGAGTGTTTTCATGGCAAACTTAAATCCAAAGCCATCTTCCCCGATCCTGTTTTCCTTCGGCACTTTTACGTCGGAGAACATCACTGTATGGGTATCACTGCCGCGGATGCCGAGCTTGTTTTCCTTTGCTGCCACCGTTACCCCTGGCCAGTTTTTTTCAACGATCAATGCATTGATACCACGCGAACCCTTAGACGGGTCGGTCTGCGCAATAACCAGGTACACACTCGCAGTTCCCCCATTGGTAATCCAGTTCTTGGTTCCGTTCAGCAGGTAGTGATCGCCCTTATCTTCGGCGGTAGTCTGCTGGGAAGTGGCATCGCTGCCGGCTTCAGGTTCGCTCAGCATGAACGCGCCAATATAAAGTTCGTTCTCTTTTTTACCCTGGGCCAGCGGGGTCAGGTATTTCCTCTTCTGTTCTTCTGAGCCATACTGCTGCAGGCCATAGCACACCAGGCTGTTATTTACACTCATACAAACACTCACGCTGGCATCAATCTTTGAAATCTCTTCCATAGCCAGCACGTAACTGACCGTGTCGAGACCGCTGCCGCCATATTCCGGGTCCACCATCATGCCCATAAAACCCAGTTCGGCCAGTTTCAACACCTGTTCCCTCGGGAATTTCTGCAGCTCATCCCGTTCAATTACACCAGGCAGGCAGGACTGGCGGGCAAAATCGCGGGCGGCATTGCGGATCATCTGCTGTTCTTCGGTCAGTTCTAGCATCATATGTGACGTAGCTTTTAAGTGGGCCAAAGATAAGGACAAAGCGATTCGACCAAACAATCGTACGTTTTTGTAATCCGGAGGCTGCATCGGCCTAAAAAAATCGTTACCTGGAGCACTGCAACCAGGGGGCAAATGTCGCTAATAGAGGATCCCGGCAAGGGCGCCTGGCAAAGCCGGAAAAAGCAAATGCCGCAGCCCGTACGGGTTGATTCAAAACCTTTTAGTTTTATTTTAACTTCCGGTGAACCCTTCTGGCCTTTTGCCGTTAATACAATCTGGTGACAGAACGCATTTTGACTTAACTTCGCACCCCAAACGGGTACCGCCCGCAGATCCAAAAACATGAAGAAAATACACATTATCGGTCTTGTCTTTATTGCCGCATCGATTGCTGTGCTGATCAGCTTCCTGCAGACCACCTCCACCTACGACACGGTGGATACGGCCATCTCCAAAAAAGGCAAATTTGTGCACCTCATGGCGCGCTGGGATTCCACGGCGCCGCTGCAGTATGATGCAATCAGGGATCCGAATTTTCTCAGTTTTACCGCGGTTGACAGCCTCTCCAAAACCATCCGTGTGGTGTACCACAACCCGAAACCGGAGAATTTTGAAATGAGCGAGCGCCTGGTACTTAAAGGGAAATTTAACGGGGAATTCTTCGACTGCGAAAGCATCCAGACCAAGTGCCCTTCAAAATACAAGGAAGACCAGAAAGTGATGGAGAAGAGCGCGCAACAGACCTCTTCCCTTTAACATATTCCGGGCATCACCCGTTTACTGCGCCGTCCAGGGGCAGTCAATTCATGTTTTTTAAACTGTAGTCAGCGATGAAGTTTTTTGGGGAGCATCTTTTACCGGGGCAGCTAGGACATTTCTTTATCATTTTATCACTGGTAGCTTCCATTGTTGCCACCTACGCCTATTTCAAGGCTACGCGCGCACAGATGGGCCCGGAAGCAGATAACTGGAAAAAGCTGGCCAGGTATGCATTCATCACCGAAACCATTTCGGTGCTCGCCATCTTCAGTATTCTCTTTTTTATTATTTACAATCACTATTTCGAATACCAGTATGCCTGGAAACACAGCAGCCGCTCACTCGAGTTCAAGTTCCTGCTTGCCTGTTTCTGGGAAGGACAGGAAGGAAGCTTCCTGTTGTGGAGCCTGTGGCATTGTATACTCGGACTGGTTCTTATGCGCACAGCGGGTAAATGGGAATCGCCAGTCATGACCATTATCAGTTTTACGCAGGTATGTATTGCTACCATGGTGATGGGCATTTATTTTGGCGACTTCCGGGTGGGGTCGAACCCTTTCCTGCTGATGCGCGACTCCGGGTTATATGACAACGCACCGTTCATGCACATAAATGGTGACCTGGCACAGCCGATCCGGCTCGATTACCTGTCGTACATAAAAGACGGGAATGACCTGAACCCGCTATTACAAAACCGGTGGATGGTGATCCACCCCCCTGTCCTGTTCCTTGGTTTTGCTTCCACCATTGTACCGTTTGCATTTGCGATTGCGGGATTATGGCAGAAAAAATTCACCGAATGGACGAAGGCTGCATTACCATGGACGCTTTTTTCCACGGCCATCTTTGGCGTTGGCATCATGATGGGCGCCTGGTGGGCATACGAATCGCTTACCTTTGGTGGTTACTGGGCGTGGGACCCGGTCGAAAATGCTTCGCTGGTTCCATGGCTGATACTCGTTTCGGGTGTGCACACACTGCTCATCTTTAACCATACGGGCCATTCATTAAGGGCTACCTACCTGTTCCTCCTGCTTGGATTCAGTTTTGTACTTTATTCCACCTACCTCACACGCAGTGGTGTACTGGGCGAGGCTTCCGTGCATTCATTCACCGGCGATGGCATGGGTTACCAGCTGACCTTCTTCCTGCTGGTACTTGTGATCCCCGCACTTATACTTTTCATTTCGCGGTATAAATCAATACCCACCATCAAAAAAGAAGAACAAACCTCCTCCCGCGAATTCTGGATGTTTATCGGATCCCTCATTTTCTTTTTTGCAGCGCTCATCATCATCGGTAAAACATCATTACCTGTTTTTAATAAGATCTTCGGTACACAGATCGCCGCTCCGGAAGACGGTGAATTTGCCTACAACCAGATCCAGATTTTTGTAGCCATCTTCATCGGCATCCTTACCGCAGTAACGCAATACCTGAAATACAAATCGACACCGGCTAAGTTTTTCCTGAAAAAGATCATGGTGCCAACCATTATCTCTGCTGTTGCCGCCACCCTCGTGCTCACGTACGGCGATATCAATTATAACCGGCAATCTTACGGATTCCTGATCCAGATCTGGGTAGCGGTCGTCTGTGCCATTTATGCCATCATCGCCAACGCGGCATATATCTGGCTGGGCATAAAAGGTAAACTGGCACTTTCGGGCGGTTCAATCGCACACGTTGGTTTTGGTATGGTACTGCTTGGGATCCTGCTTTCTTCGTCCAAGAAAGAGATCATGTCCTATAATACCAGCGGCATCCCGAAAGATTTCTTTGGGAAAAACAGTAAGGAGAAACCAGGTGAAAACCTCACACTGGTAAAAGGCATGCCGATGACGATGGGCAAGTTTGACGTGACCTACACCGGCGATTCGGCCCACCCGAAAAAACAACAGTGGTATTTTAATATCCATTTCAAAAGCCGGACCGACAACGAAGAATTCACCCTTCGCCCGAATGCATTCGTAAACTATAAAGGCAACGAAGGCCTGATGGCGAATCCGGATTCCAAACATTATCCCGACCACGATATTTTTACCTATGTGTCGGCCCTGCCCAACAAGGAAAAAGTGCTGGACACTGCTACCTTTGCCAGCCATAAAGTAGCTGTGGGCGACAGTATTTTTTATTCGCAGGGGGTACTGATTCTCGAAAGCCTGACCAGCCGGAGCAACCTGCCTGTTGCCGGGCTGAATCCGGGCGACCAGGGTACCGTGGCCAAACTCCGCGCATTTTCGTTTAACAAAAGCTCCTATGCTGCGCAGCCGTTGCTGATTTCTGCGGGCGGCCAGCAGGTGTCGTTGCCCGATACCATCATGCCGCTCAGCCTTATCGTGAAGATCAACAGCGTGGATGGGCAAACGGCCGATATCGGGGTGAAAGAGTCGGATGCAATACTCGACTTTGTAACGCTGAAAGCCTACAAATTCCCGTTTATTAACCTGCTCTGGCTCGGTATTGTGATTACCGCCACTGGTATTTTTATCAGTATGGCAAGAAGGATCAAACTCAACCGGCTGACAAAGGAAAGTTAAAAATACACCTGCCGCCATTTCCCTGTCGATAAAAAAGGGCTATTTTACAATCAGTCCGGGCAATACGGCCCGGGCCATTTATCGTATATCATCCCGATGGCCCGTCTTCTTTTATATTGTATGTTATCGCTGCTCCTGACCGGGGCTGGTCTGTTCACCGGTACCCTGCTGGCCCAGGTACCGCCGGTTGTAGCGTCGACCGATACCATTCCACCAATGCCTTCGTATGCGGAGCGGTCCAAGAAGTGGGGCCCCAACGATACCATCTTTACCCCCGCCATCTGGTATAATGGCGAAATGCTTTCACTGAAAGAAGATGACATGCTGTGGATCTCGAAACTGGATCCGAAAAAGCTGGAAAAGTTCAAAAAGGAATGGACGCGGCTGCGCAATGCGGTGTACGTGACTTATCCCTATGCAAGGGTTGCCGGGGCCACCATTAATGATATTAATGAAAAGGTGAAGACCATGCGTTCAAAGAAAGAACGGAAGGAATACATAAAGAGCCGCGAAAAGGAACTTCGTAAACAATTCTCTGATCCCCTGTCCAACCTCTCTGTATACCAGGGAAAGGTACTGATGAAACTGATCAACCGGCAAACGGGGAACGACTGCTACGCCATCATCAAAGAGTACAAAGGCGGGCTGAATGCAAGGATGTACCAGACAGTTGCCTTCTTTGTGGGAGGCGACCTGAAGCAGGCATATGACCTGAACGACAAGACCGACCGTCAGATCGAAAACTTTGTCAAGGAGATCGATGGCAACTGGTATGGAAATCCCTACCGTCAGTAAGGTTTAAGTTTTACCGGCTTATCTTTGCGCCACAATTATTCACCAATGAAATTAGATATACTGGCCATCGGGGTACATCCCGATGATATCGAACTTGGCTGTTCGGGTACACTCATCCAGGAAGTAAAAAAAGGGAAGAAGGTCGGCATTGTCGACCTTACCCAGGGCGAGCTTGGATCGCGTGGTACCATCGAAACAAGGATGCAGGAAGCCGCCGATGCGGCCGTTATCATGGGCGCAGTGGTCCGCGAAAACCTGAAAATGCGGGATGGCTTTTTCCGCAACGACGAAGAGCACCAGATGTTACTCATACGCACCATCCGTAAATACCAGCCGGAAATCATTATCGGTAATATCCTGAGTGACCGTCATCCTGATCACGGCCGCGCGGGCCATCTCATCAGTGATGCCTGTTTCCTGTCGGGCCTTCTGAAAATTGAAACCAGTGATGAAAAAGGAATGCCGCAGGAAAAATGGCGGCCAAAGTATTTTTTCCAGTACCTGCAGGACTGGTACCATGAACCCGACCTGCTGATTGATATCACCGATGCATTTGACCAGCGTATGGATGCCATTCGCGCCTATACCACCCAGTTCCATACCGCGGCAAGCGAATCCGGCGGTCCCGTTACCTATATTTCCACGCCCGATTTCCTGGACAGTGTGACCGCCCGCGCTCGCATCCTCGGCCGCAGGATCGGTGTGAAATTTGCAGAAGGGTTTGTATCCGACAAAAAGATCGGTCTCCGCGGATTCGACGGCCTGGTGATGAACGAAACCTGAAAACGTACACCACCCCCCCTGGTAACGCTTTTGTTGGCTTTCTGTCATAATCCGGACTACAGGATTTAAGGCAATCCTTTGTGACTATATTATGAACTATTAGACTAACTTTGCACTCAATCTCAATCTATTAGGTTTATGTCAACTCCCAAATTCCCCAAAATACCACTCTCCTTCCACAGTGAACTGAAGAAGAGGATCAGCGACTACTTTACCGAGAAAGGTAAATCCATGACGGGAAATTTTAAATTATACCTCAAAGCCGGCATCCTGGTGACCAGCTTCATCGCCGTGTATGTACACCTCGTGTTCTTCACCCCCGCTACCCTGTGGGCAGTATTGGAATGCGTACTGCTGGGCTGCCTCATCGCATCGATTGGTTTCAACGTAATGCATGATGGAGCACACGGAAGTTTCAGCCGGTATAAATGGATCAATAATTTTGCTTCCAACTTCGCCAATTTCCTTGGCGCAAGCCAGCATATGTGGAAATCAAAACACAATGTAATCCACCATACCTACACCAATATCCATGGGGTAGATGATGACATCGAGGCCCGCCCGTTCCTGCGTCTTTGCGACGAGCAGCAACACTATAAAATTCATAAATACCAGCACTGGTATTTCTGGGCAGCGTACTCCCTGCTGTATATCTGGTGGATCTTTGTTACCGACTACAAAAAATATTTTTCCGGAAAAATTGGTAGTGTGCCGCTTCGCAAAATGACCACCCGCGAACACGTTGAATTCTGGTTTTATAAAGTGTCCCATGCATTCCTCTTTGTTGCCCTTCCTATTTATATGGTTGGTGCAGGTGCCTGGGCTATCGGATTTTTCAGCATGGCGCTGGTTGCCGGTTTTGTACTCAGCATTGTGTTCCAGCTGGCACATACAGTTGAGCATACACATTTCCCGCAGATCGATGATTCGACCGGTAAAATGGAAGACGAGTGGGCTATCCACCAGATCAAAACAACCGCCAATTTTGCTACCCGCAATAAAGTGGTAAGCTGGCTGGTTGGCGGTCTCAACTTCCAGGTAGAACATCACCTGTTCCCGAAAATTTCCCACGTGCACTACCCTGCCATCAGCCAGATCATCAAAAAGGCCTGCCAGGATTATGGCATCAAGTATATTGAATACCCGAAGGTACGCCTGGCCGTTGCGTCGCACGTTGCATACCTGCGCCAGATGAGCCGTCCGGATGCGCATCACGATCCGCACTAAGAAGTAAAAAGAACAGTTAACATATTGAATGCCGCGGCCTCCAACCGCGGCATTTTCTGTATTTTTGCACCTCAATTTTCAGACATGGCAAAACTTAAGATAGGAACTGTACAGATGAGCTGTACGGCAGATAAACAACAGAACCTGGACAAGGCCATTGCGAAGGTGCGGGAAGCCGCAGCTGGCGGGGCACAAATCATCTGCCTGCAGGAGCTGTTCACGTCGCTCTACTTTTGTGATGTGGAGGATTATGATAATTTCCAACTGGCGGAATCCATTCCCGGCGCATCCACCGATGCACTCAGCGAGGTTGCGAAAGAACTGGGTGTGGTGATCATTGCATCCCTGTTTGAAAAAAGGACCGAGGGGCTGTACCACAACACGACGGCTGTACTGGATGCCGATGGTTCGTACCTGGGTAAGTATCGCAAGATGCACATACCCGACGACCCGGCATTCTATGAAAAATTTTATTTTACACCCGGCGATCTGGGATACAAAGTGTTTAAAACAAAATTTGCTACTATCGGTGTGCTGATCTGCTGGGACCAGTGGTATCCTGAAGCTGCAAGGATCACTGCACTCATGGGTGCACAGGTGTTGTTTTATCCAACCGCCATTGGCTGGTCAACAGCACAGGACCTGCCTACCAACGATGAACAATACAACGCCTGGCAAACGATCCAGCGCAGCCACGCTGTAGCCAACGGCATCCACGTGGTGAGCGTGAACCGTGTTGGTTTTGAACAGGAGGGCCGCATGAAATTCTGGGGTGGTTCGTTTATCGCCAATCCATTCGGTACCCTGATATATAAAGCATCGCACGACCAGGAAGAAGTGCATGTTCAGGAACTCGATCTTGCTGCAACGGACAGGTACCGGACCCATTGGCCATTCCTGCGCGACCGCCGCATTGATTCCTACCAGCCCATCACCAAACGTTATATTGACGAAGATTAACCCCTAGTTTTCCATGGCTACATCGATCCATACATCAACACCCGCCGCAGCAGGGTATTACTTCCCTGCCGAGTTTGCAAAACACGAAGCGATGTGGCTTAGCTGGCCACATAAGGAAGCAAGCTGGCCGGATAAAATTGACAGCATTTTTCCCTACTATTCGCAGTTCATCAAAGAAGTTTCAAAATCGGAACTGGTAAGGATCAATATAGCGGACGAAGCCATGAAAAATTTTGCCATCGGCCATCTTGATCAGGCGGGCGTTGATCTTACGCGGGTGCAGTTTTTTTTGCACCCGACCAATGACGCCTGGTGCCGCGATCATGGTCCGGCGTTCCTGGTGAACCCCGATGCAGCGATCAAAAAAGTGGTGGTCGACTGGGGTTACAATGCCTGGGGTGGCAAGTACCCTCCCTTTGATCTCGATGATGTAATACCAACACTGATCGCAAAAGAATTTAACCTGCCTGTTTACCATCCGGGCATTGTGATGGAAGGTGGCTCGGTGGAATTCAATGGTGACGGAACCATCCTGACTTCCACTGCGTGCCTCCTGAACAAAAACCGTAATCCCCATCTCGGCCAGGCCCAGATTGAGCAATACCTGCACGACTACTACGGTGCAACACAGGTGCTGTGGGTCGATGAAGGTATTGCAGGTGATGATACCGATGGCCATATCGACGATACCGTCCGGTTTGTAAACCGGGATACAGTAGTGACAGTGATTGAAGAAAATCAAAACGATGAAAACTACCACATCCTGCAGCAGAACCTGAAACAGCTCAAAGGCATGCGGCTGGCCGATGGCAAACAACTCAATATTGTAGAACTTCCCATGCCTTCACCGGTAACCTGGGAGGACCAGCGGTTGCCGGCCTCATATGCCAACTTTTATATATCCAATGCATCGGTGATCGTTCCCACCTTCCGGTGCAATAACGATGATAAAGCCCTGCAGATCCTGCAGGCACAGTTCACCGACCGGGAGGTGGTTGGCATCGATTCTACTGAAATCATCTGGGGACTCGGAAGTTTCCACTGCCTCAGCCAGCAGGAACCGGCTGTCTGAAGTTTTCCCCAGCGATTGCCCCATAGTGGTTTTTCTATTAAAAGAAGTAACTTGCACAGCTTTTGCAACATAATCACATGGTAGATCTAGCTAATTACGACCCCAGCCTGGTGAGCAACCCGAATAATAATATATTCGGCCTGCCCACTTCCGAAGAAGACGCACGACTCGTTATCCTTCCCGTTCCCTGGGAAGTATCTGTCAGTTATGGTGCCGGTACGGCGCGCGCCCCCGAAGCCATTTTCAAGGCCGCACTGCAGGTGGACCTCTTTGACCCGGAAGTGCCGGAAGGCTGGAAACAGGGCTATTTCATGCGCCCAACCGACCGGAAAGTGCTCATGAAAAGTGACTACCTGCGGAAGGAAGCTGAACTTTTTATCGACTATATTTCGAAAGGGGATGAAGTGGCAGCCAACCAGTTCATGTGCAAAACTCTGATTGACGTAAACCAGGGCGGTGATTTTATCAACCGATGGGTATATGACCAGACCAAGGTCTTGCTGGAGAAAGGAAAGCTGGTAGGTCTGCTCGGTGGCGACCACAGCGTGGCACTCGGATTCTTCCGTGCCATTGGTGAAAAACATGGCGACTTTGGTATACTGCAGATTGACGCACACTGTGACCTCCGCGAAGCATATGAAGGATTCAATTACTCCCATGCGAGTATCATGTACAATGCACTGAAGGAAATACCGCAACTTAATAAACTGGTGCAGGTTGGCGTACGCGATTACAGCCAGGACGAATACCAGTGTGTGATCGATAACAGCCCACGGGTGGTCACCTATTTCGATAAGAATATCAAGAACCGCCAGTTTGAAGGGGAAACCTGGAAATCAATCACGGAAGAAATTGTAAGTCACCTGCCGCAGAAAGTTTATATCAGCTTTGATATTGATGGTCTGGACCGCAAACTTTGCCCCCATACGGGAACGCCCGTCCCCGGCGGGTTTGAGACCGAAGAGGTCTACTACCTGTTCCGCAAGATCATTGAATCCGGCCGTCAGCTGATCGGCTTTGATCTTTGTGAAGTGGGTATCGGTGAAACAGACTGGAATGCCAATGTTGGTGCAAGGGTGCTGTTCAAATTATGCAACCTGCTTGTAGCAAGCAATTCCTAACCCTCGGTTTACCCGGTTACCATGGCATCATTTCACCTGATATTAAAAAACGATAAACGGAAATTCTATAAAAGCTTTTCCATTTTTATCCTGGTGTTGAATGCCCTCGCCATCTGCCTGTTCCTTTATTACCTTCCGCAGACGGTTGTACAGCAGGCAAGTGCCATCATCTGTGTGGTGCTTTCGGTTTCGGTGATCGTTTACCGGGAAAAAATGAAATCCAGCCGTTTTACTGAAGCAGGTATTTATGCAGTGATGGCTGCACTAACCATCTACTGGGCATTTATCGGGTACTGGTGGGCCGCCGTGGTGGTCCTGGTACTGGCACTACTTTACCGATTTGCCAACAAAATACCGGAGGTAATTGTAACAGACCAGCATGTGGTTTATCCTTCCTTTCCCATGAAGCTGATTCCCTGGAACAGCCTCAGTAACCTGGTACTGAAGGACGGATTGCTCACCATCGATTTCAGGAACAATAAGATTATCCAGCAGTTGCTGGATCCCGCAGCAAAATCGCCCGATGAACAGGAAATAAACGATTTTTGCAGGATACAAATCGGACGGGCACGCTAAGCCGTTCACACATTTTAGAAAATTTATCATGGCGTTATCCCACTCCCCTTACCTGCTTTACTCCGACGGCAAGGGTAATATCTTCGAAGATGAAACCCTGTATGCTACCGGCCGCACCGGCTGGGATGCGCTGCTTGTTCCGGAGGACGAATGGATCGAGCTGCCCGATGGCGGCTCCATGTACGAGTTGCCCGGTCGCAGGGGTATCGGTATTGACGTGGAAACTGGTGACATGCGCCTATGTGAAAAAGGCTGGGCCGTGGCTGCATTTATTCCACCTGCCCATACCGGCTTTTACCTGGCAGCTTATGAAACCGGCCCCGATGCGCCGGTACTTCCCCTCTTCTGTTACACCGCTACCGGCTGGCATGATGGTAAATTTTATGTTCCTGCCACCCGCATTGAAGCAGACATACGCCAGGAAAGCGCAGGATACAACGAGGTAAAAGTGGAATCCGGGGTTAAAAAACTGATCCAGGCCTATCCGCACAATCGCCTGGTCAATCACCTGGCTAATAATTGTGCACTCACCTACCATTGCCCTGCCGCCCGGAACTTCTTCCTTTCCCGATGGGAATGCCCCATACCTGTAAGCCCTGCCTGTAATGCCAACTGTGTTGGCTGCATATCGCTGCAACCGGATGAGGAAACGATCGTTTCCACGCAGGACCGCCTGCAATTCAAACCAACGGCCGAGGAAATTGTGGAATACACCGTGCCCCACCTGGAACAGGCGCCCTACCCGATTGTCAGTTTCGGCCAGGGATGTGAAGGGGAACCGCTCCTGATGTGGGAGACCATTCGCGCCTCCATCATTGAAATCCGCAAGCACACCAGCAAAGGCAGTATCAATATCAATACCAACGGATCCAAACCCGACGCAGTAAGGAAACTCTGTGAGGCCGGGCTCGATTCCATCCGTGTATCGACCAACTCGGCACGCAGTGAAATCTATATGCCCTATTACCGTCCCAATAACTATGTGTTCGAGGACATCCTGGAAAGCCTGAAGGTGGTCAATGAATTTGGCGGGTGGACCAGTATCAACTACTTCGTGTTCCCGGGTATGACCGACAGCATCGCCGAATATGAGGCCTTGCGCAAACTGATCCGCACCACTGGACTTAAGATGATCCAATGGCGGAATTTCAATATTGACCCCGACTGGTATCTTGGTAAAATTGGCATTTCCGATAGCGGTGAATGCATGGGCGTCAAACAATTACAGGAGTTGTTGAAAGAAGAATTCCCATCATTGAAATACGGGTATTTCAACCCGCCCATGGAACGGATCAAAGGAAACTTCGAAATGGATTTTGCGCACGTGGTATAGCGGCACGAGGCAGGTCAGTCTTGCCAGGTCATTTCCCATCAGTCATTTCACGCCCAGTAATGCATACAATCCAGTCACTGCCGATAACCGAAAGGCTGTTGGCTGATTACCCTTCCATGCCCGCCTCAATCTTTAACATAAATTAGGGCAGCTTCTATGTAAGTTGCACAGGCTTTGCATCGTTAATACACAGGTGTGTAAAACAATGACTTTCACCTCCATGTCCCAAAATGTAAGTTTGTATGAATAATGCATACGTTATGACCGCAAATTTCGAGTCGCGCAAGAACACACAGGCTTCGGCGATCACCTTTGGGTTTGCCGCGTTCCTGCTGGCACTGATGTTCCTGCTTAAATGGGCCGTGCCTGTTGTGCAGCATCCGCCGGCTGAACAGGGAATCCTGGTGGACCTCAACATTCCCGACGAAGAACTGGAGCCGCCGGTAAAGGCAACAGGCGGTGGCGGCGGGGGTAATCCCGTGCAGGCAACCGGACCGGCAGGTGCCGCGCCTCCTGCACCGGCCCAGCCCGGAACGGATGATGATGCAAAAGATGTGGAAGAAGATCCAAATGAGAAGGAGACTCCACCCATCCTGAAGCCCGACAATCCCAAACCTACCGCTACAAAGATCAACGAAAATAAATCCCCGGTTAAAACAGAACCTAAACCTGATCCACAGCCACCGGCTCCTCCCAAACCCAAGGCTACCCTTGGAAAAACCCTGACCGGTAGCGGAAAAGGTGGTGGTGCGGCGGAAGACTACGACCGCTCAGGTGGGGCGGGAACAGGCAGTGGCGTTGGTAAGGGTTCCGGCTATGGCGGCGGATCGGGCACCGGTTCGGGTGGTGGCAATGGTTCGGGCACCGGACGTGGTTCGGGTCCGCGTGTGTCAAGTGGCGACCGGTCAGTGGTCGGCACCTATTCATTCACCGCCGATCTCGATAAGGCAACGGTGTATGCTTTTGTAAAAGTTTCCCCGTCCGGCGAGGGCGAGTTTGTCGGTATAGCAAAGGGCTCAAC
>SDZZ01000075.1 GCA_004173255.1 Chitinophagaceae bacterium
ACCTGGAACTGGCTGCTGGCGGGCAATCCAAAGAATACGGTCATGATGCAGGACCTTGGATTTACATCGCTGCTGACCGAGCTTTACGTCGGTATCACGGCCGGTATGGAAGTTCGCGAAGAACATTGCGGCAGCACCCACCAGGACTTTAATTTCCCGGTAAAAAAACCAGCCATCCCTGATTTTGGTTGTCCACCGGTAATGAAAATTCCCACGGGAAAAGACTGGCAGTCCTTACAGGCAGGTGCAAAGAACCTTGACAATAACGGATTCGGATTAGTTGCCGCAGGTCCGGTGCCAAACGTGAGTGTGGCCTATGGAATCGGAAAAGGGATTGGCGAGCCCGGGGTGAATCCTTTTGTAAAAACTGCTGACGGCAGCGTGACGGTAAACCAGGGAGCCGTGAATGAAGCCATGGACAGGGGTTTGAGCCGTGCATTTAAGAAAGCTAATCCGGGTGATGCGGTGGGTAACGCAATCGATAGCCGGTTGAACCAGCAGATTAAACGACTGAATAAAAAAGCCGCCGATTTCCGCAATGCGCAGCTGGCCAACCTGATTATGAAAAAAATGATGTTACCCAGTTGCTCACAGGTAAATGAACGTAACCGGAAAAAGGTCCGGTTTGAGGTCGGGGTGGGAACCCTGGAGTTTTATGATCTGTTGGAAGTAAGTGTGGGATCGCTTGAAATACTGGATGAAGAATCCAATACCTGGCTGGTCTATAATGATAAGGGTGAACTGGTGGCTTCCTATTACCACCCGCCTGCCCTGAGTGACATGCAGAGTTTACCCGAACCCGGTGGAACAACGCGGTATCACTACAACGCTAACGGCGAACTGGTTGCCAGCTCAGAGCTGGACCCCAACCTGGTGGAGGCGAAACCACCGGTAGTACCTGACCCCGATGAAGCCGCGATTTATTACTATGACGACAATGGAAAGATCATTGGCCGTGCCGATCCACTTCATCCGGTAACACCGGAAATTAAAGCCGAAGCGGAATCAAGCGCAAGAAAAATGAGTGGTTCCAACCAGGTGACCAAAGAGATTCAGGGCGCTCTCAGGTCGGTCCAGACGGACGGGCTTCAGCCGACCATCAGTAACAGTGCCCAGGCATCCGGTCCTTTCAATTACCTGCAGAACCTTTTCCGGTAGTGATGTTCCTGTGATGATCGTTCAATCACCTGGTGAGCTTCCGGCCTGATTCAAAAAAATCCTCACGCGAGGTCAAATGCATAAATACCCCTTTTACAGGATGCTGCTGTTCGCGCGTTATCGCACCTTTAATCATCACCTGATACGGAAAAATTTAAACGCACACACATGAAAAGATTAATTATTGCAGTCATTGCCATTGTGACCTTTGGCTTTATAAAAATGGCGGACGATATCGTCAGCACATTGGGCCTTACCCAGTACAGTGCCCGGACCTTTATCCTCGGCAATTTCGCCGGTGATTTTACCAATGACGGTGAAACGGTATGGAAAGACGAGCAGCAGGATGATTTTTATTACGAGTCCGACCGGTTCAAGATCCCCTACATCCGAAAGGTTTTACCGGACCTGATTGCCGGGGACAAAACCGGTGCTGCAAAAAAACTTTGCGAGTACGTAAAAATGTATGTGAACAGCGAAGAGTTTATGGCCGATTATATCGCAAAAAGGGAAAAGGCTAAACCAACCAGGGAACCGTGGAAACCAAGCCCGGAAGATATCAAACAGAAAGAAGAGCAGATCAGGTACTCCGAAAAAGATCTCGCTGATCTTAAAAAACAGAAGGTTCCGGCTGATATGACCGCCCAATACGAAAAACAAGTGGCCGCGGACAAAGTGCAGTTAAAAGAATGGAAAGAAGGTAACTGGTATATTGGTCGCTGGCAAAGGGCGTACCCCGAAGACCCTACTCCATTGGTGAAAGCAAAGCTGGAAGCATACCTGGCGCTGGTTGCTACAGTCGACTTTGAGGCCACCACCACCGGCCCCAGAAGGAAGTTCACAAATCCCGTATATGAAAAAAAAGGCATCCAATGGAAGGCGATCTACCGTGCCGGTAAGGAGGTGAATGCTGTTGTAACTGCGTTTGTCAGAGAATGGCTGAAAGGTGAAATCATTGCAAAGAACAAAACCACCATGCCGAAAGACGCCGATAAAACGGCAAACCCAGCACCGGCAAAAAAAGAAATGGTCAGGGAAGCGGTAGTTGGCGATACATCCGGTAGTCCTTCCGGCACGTCGTCGGCCGGAACAGAAGCGACCACTGAGAAACCTAAAAAAGAAAAGAAAGCATCGATGTTGCTGAAGAAGCTGAAAGATAAAGTCAACAATTAAACGGCCAGGCTCGAAGAATTTTCCAACCTGCAAAACACACGGACTCTACCTAGGTTTACTGGTAAGGGTATGAGCAGGCAAGCAGTGGGAAGACCAGGACCACGATAGTGTCATTTCACGAAAAAAGCCGGCCCGGATAATCCGGGCCAGATTTTTTCTGACAGGAGAACAATGTTGACCGATTGAAGGTTACATTTTTTCTTCCCGCATGATCCTTTTTTTCGTTGCACGGCCTGGCAGGTAAATCTGGAAACCAACACTCAGTCCGAGGTTGTTGGAATACGTTTCATTTCCAAATCCTACCGTCCCGTTGTACTTCAACAGGGTTTCGAGACCAATGTTTGGCGTAATGAAATACGCGTAACCTGGTCCAACGCCAAGATCGAGTCCGTTGGTACTGTTACCCCCTTTGGAAGTATTGGTGCCACCAATACCCGCGTTACCTTCGGCGAACCAGCGACCGTGTTTGAGGACGTTCATTTTGGATTCGCCCAGGTAATAACGGGCAAGCGGACCAACACCATAGGTCGTGGTTGTTGGGGCATCCTTTGCGCCTGAAATTCCAAAATTAACATAGGCACCCACCGCAAAATTGTCGCTCACAAACCAGGCTGCCTTTGGCTGCAGCTGGATGTTATACACGCTTCCCTTGTTTAGCCCAAGGTTAAAATTGGCGATATTCCCGCCCACCAAAACATTCCCGCTCTGGAGTTGCGCGTTGGCAATTGCAACAAAAAATAAACTGAAACCGAATAGCACTAGACCTTTTTTCATAATGTACATTTTGGCGGTTTGCCCAGAAACCATGCCATTGAAAAATGAGGCGCAATTCATCAATCGGATGTGTATTTCCTTACCTGTTGCCCTGCAATAAAAGATACAATGGGATTGTTCTTACACAGCAGCGGTTTGTTCATTTTGCACGAACTATATTTTTGCAACAACGGTCTACTTCATTAGTTTATCCACGATCAGGTCACCAACTTTTTTACCCATTACAGCGCCTTCATCGACGCTGATGGTATAATGGATACCGCCGTAGACCCTGCTGATGGATGCCTCGTCGGCGGCCTCTACAAAGGAGCCAAACTCCCGCTGCAGGCCGATATACTCGAGGTCACTGGTATCCAGGAAAGAAAAATGATCTCCGTACAGCCGGCTGAGTACGGTGGCGGCGGCGCGGGTGATGGTGCTGTGGCCACTTACGTACTCCGGGAAAGGTGGTGTCTGGAGGAAAGCGGTCCAGGTTGGGTCGATAAACTCGTTGATGACTGTAACCGGGCGGATGTAATTGCTCCGGTATTTTTCATCCCAGCAGGCGATAAAGCCATCGTAAAGGGCAATGGCCGTAAGCACATAGCCTTTAGCTACCAGGATGGCATCGGCCTTGGTTTTCCGGGCGGCAATGGCGGCGATACCCATCCAGTGTCCCCCGGGCGTGATTTTTTTGTTCCCAAAGGAAAGGTGACCGGAGTGTTCGATTACAAACGGGTTATCGTCCCAGTACCGCGCAACCAGTTTCTGCTCATCCGTCAGGTGGAGGTTGATATTATAGACTTCCTTCACATTTTTAAAAAACACGCTGTTGGTATCGGAACTGTACACTGGCGGCGGCGGGGCCATAAACTGCGAAGCTGAATCAAGTACAAAAGTTTTCATGGTATTCCAGCACCATTCGACCCCATCGAGGTAATCGGGTGGCGTCGGGCGCCACATACCCGCGTCGTTGCTTCCCAGGTGTTTGGGTTTGCCGCGCGACTTCACATATCCGTCGGTCTTTGCCCGCGCCAGTACCACTCGGGCGATTGTATCGCCAAATGCTACGGAACGCTGGTAGGTGGAATCGTCCAGGTGTTCCCTGAATCCTGTATAGATGGAGTCTTCGTAGCGCTGTAAGGAGTCGACAGCAAAGACCCGGATGTTACGGGCCACGGTAAAAAAAGCCTTACTCGCTGCCAGCAGGAAATTGTAGTTCTTTCGTGGCTCGGGCAGGGGCGCTTTGGCGAAACCCCTGGTTTTTTCCATAATCGATCCGGTTCCGTCCTTGCTGAATCGAAGGGCCTCATAAGACGCAAGGGATGAATACACATAAATACGCGCTGCCACCGGCGGCGTAAACACATCATAGATGATAATGCGGGTCAGCAGGTCTTCATTGCGATGGAGAATCTCCACATTATCGACGTCAAATGCCTTCGTGTCCGGCCTGCACGATACAACCAGCAGCAGGATAACAAAAGGCACTAACAGGCACTTGTATGTTGGTCTTGTCATAAGCAATTGTTGATAGGCTTTTGCCAGGTCATATGTTGTACGGATGACCGTTTTGTTACCTAGTGGCTGCACCAGTTTGGCCGCTTGCGGACAACAGGTCAGGTTAAACTTCCATCAGCCAAACCTCTTCACAAAGTCAGAAGGTCATGATCCTGCTTTTTCCACCGGCGCCGGAGAATTCAATTTTCTGGACCTGGCTGTTAACCAGGACCACCCTTGCTGAAGCGGAAAGATAACCCGAACCGTAATACACTTCTTCCTTTCGTTTGCGACCATCACGGTAATAAATGCTGGCAGAAGTTTCGCCAGGAAGTACAGCAATGGCAGTAGTTGCTGATTTAACCCGGAAAACCTGCAATGGACCGCGGTTCTGTGATGCAGCAAACAACACGGTGTTATTTGGCCCTGCAATTTTAACCAGCGCCTTGCCATTACCCGGAATGTAAATACCGCTCTGCAGGATTGTCAATGGTTTAAATCCACCTTTGCCGTCGCCCAGTAATACCATTCCGTTGGAGGCATCATTGCGACCTACAGCCACTTCCGTTCCGTAATCATTCCCCGAAACGATGAGGTCCAGGTTACCATCATCATTTACATCCTCGGCAAGCATACCGAACACGCTGGAAAACTGCAACGCATCGGGCATGGGCGTCATGGAGAACTTACCATTACCATCGTTCCGGATGTAACTGGTGGAAAAAAGGGCCGCATCGAGTACCACAGCATCTTTCATCTGTTCGGGTGAAAATAACTGATCAACGGTTGCCGCTGCGTAGTCTTTATAGGTCTTGAACTTATTCCGCATTTCGATCATCTGTTTGATGATATCATCGCGGGTGCTGGCCGGGTATTCCCGCAGGGTGGTGTCGGTCTGGGATGTCATCAGGTAAGTCGACATCAGCGCATCGTAACTGTTATTGTTGTCAAAGTCTTTTCCGTACACGCGAACAGGGTGGCCGGGAGTTGGCCGGAAAAATGAATTCCGCCCGTTGTTGCCCGCTATGTAATCGATATCGCCGTCGTTGTCGAAATCACCCGCAATCAGGGCGTTCCACCACCCGGTCTGGCTTTCGAGACCGGTGGTTACGGGAACAAACTTTCCATTCTCATTGTGGAAAAAACGGACCGGCATAAACTCGCCGGTAAGTACCAGGTCGGGCCAGCCATCATTGTCGTAATCGGTGAACAGGGCATCGCAGGTCATGCCAATATTATCCAGTTCCTTCGCAGCGCTGCTGGTGATATCGGTAAAACGGACCTGTCCGTCTTTAGAATCATTCCGGTAAATAAAACATGAGGTCTGTTTAGGAAACATCCACGGTACACAGCGGCCGGCTACAAACAGGTCGAGGTCACCATCATTGTCAATATCAGCAGCCCGTACGCAGGACTTGCTCGTATGGTTCAACGGAAAGGCGAGTGTGTCCCGGCTGAAGTTTCCCTTCCCGTCATTCAGGTAAAAATTATCCTGGTAAACGGGGGAGCCTGCTTCGGTTTCATTGCCGCCCGCAGCAGCATAGAGGTCGGGGTCGCCATCATTGTCGGCGTCGAACAGCAGCATGCCCATATCATGCCAGCTCTTGTTGACCCGGTTGGCATTTTCGGTAAACAACTTTTTTGAAAAACGGCCGTCCGGTTGTTGCATCAGGGCGATGGTGCTGTAACCAATAGAACCGCCGATCACCAGATCCTGCAAGCCGTCTTTATTGAGATCCCCGACGGCTATGCCCGGACCAAGGTCACTCAGTTTATGGGGGATCAGTTTCTGCACATTGAAGTCTACAAAATCATCTTCCTGGTGTACCGGTCCGGCGTGCAGGATATTGGTTACATTGGTAAAAAGCGTGTTGGTCGCCAGCGCGGAACCCGCTACCGGCAGGGGTTGTACTGCATTTTTATAATCGAGTACCAGCGTAGTGCCGGCCGGCACATTGCGGAGTAACTGTTGTTTTCCATCGGGCCAGCGGACGAGCAGGGAGTCGACCATTGTTGTTTTTCCCAGGCCAAAATGCAGTTGCTGCTGTACCGAAGAAATATACCCCCGGTAGGGCATATTGGTGAGTGCTTCGGTAACGCCGTTATTAAAATGCAGCTGCACCCGCGCGCCGATGCCTTTAATATTTTTGCTATCTCCCTTGAACCCGATGGAGAGATGGTGCGGTTTTACAGTTTCACTCGCTACGCGGTTTTCGTATACATCGGCTTTGCTGCCGATATTATTGATAATTACATCCAGGTCCCCGTCATTGTCAAGGTCGGCATAAGCTGCACCATTGGAAAAGGACGGATCGTCCAGTCCCCATTGTTTGGTCTTGTCGGTAAATGAAAGCTTACCATTATTACGGTAAACGTAGTTATGGATTTTTACAGCCGGGATCTGGTCCAGCATTTCCTTTTCCGGTGTCAGGTTGATGGCCTTGTTGCGGTACATCATGAAGTCGCGGTCGGTAATATCTTTGGGGAAACCATTGGTAAAAATGATATCCCGGTTTCCATCGTTGTCAAAGTCAGCTACCAGCGGTGTCCAGCTCCAGTCGGTTTCGGCAATGCCGCAGTAGTAACCAAGGTCAGAAAACACCGGGTGGCCGATAGAGTCCTGTTGCCCAACGGTTGCCCCCTGGTTTACCTGGATCATATTCCTTACGTACTGGTACTGGTAACCAAACTGGTCACTGTTCTGGTAGGTCTGGTAGGTGCTTGGTGCCTGGAACATTTTTTTGCGCAGGTTATCCTGCGCAGCCATATCTACTTCAATCACATCGTCGAGACCATCACTATTGATATCGATCGCATCACTTCCCATCGAGTTGGCAGCAGAATGTTTGAAGTACTGCATTACGCTGTCGCGGAAAGTACCATTGCGCTGGTTTATGTATAAGACATTGCTGGAGATATAGTCGTTGGTTTCCAGTATGTCCATCCATCCGTCGTTGTTAATGTCGAAAATATTGGCCGCATGGGTGTATCCTTCCACCAGGATACCGGCTTCACGTGATACTTCGGTATAAACCGGGTGTTTGAGTGATTCGCTGTAATCGTTCCGGTACAACCGGCTGGTGCTGGGATGTTCGCCGTTCAGGTTGCGGCGTTTGAAAACATTGGCGTACTCATCCTTGATGATGTGATTCACGGCGATAAACAGATCGAGGTCGCCGTCGTTATCGTAATCAAAAAAGTAGGCCATGGTACTTTGCGATGTATCGGCAATGCCATACTCGGCGGCCATGTTTTTAAAGATGGGGATACCTTTTTTGTCCGGCCCCTGGTTTACGTACAGGATATTTTTACGGTCATCCGGATGTGGCTTTGCGGTTGCGCACACGTACAGGTCCATCAGGCCATCATTGTTGATATCCACTACTGCCACACCGCGGCTCCACACGCCCTCCCCGCCTGTATTTGACGGCCTGGTCACGTCTTCAAACTTCATCTTGCCCCGGTTGAGGTAAAGCTGGTTGGAAACCATGTTGCCGGTAAAATAGAGATCGGACAGCCCGTCGTTATTGAAATCGCCTACCCCTACCCCGCCACCGTTGTACACGTTGGCAAAATCAAAGATGTTGATGGAATCATTTTCGTCGATGGTATTGGTGAAACTGATGTTTGTGTTGTCGGGTGAGAGCCGCACAAACCTGCCTTGTTCATCCACCCCACATCCTGTAAGCAGTGCCAGCAGGCAGCAGGCAAAAAGTAATTTCATAAGCAATATTTCGATGTGTCTTCAGGGGATGATGGTTGTCATCCCGGGGGTAACCGATGCGTTTACCGCCCCTTGGCGGAATCCTGGGTGAAAGATAAGGGTTAGATCCATACACGATGACAAAGAAAATTACGAAGGCAAGACCATGTGGTCCTGCCTTCGTAATGAGTTTATCCGAAGCAACGATTCATTAAGGTGTCAGTGTACCATTACTCAGGTCAATCTGGCGTTGGGGAAGGTCATAATAATCCCTTTCCGGACCGGAATACTGGGCTTTTGGATTGTTCAGGTCACCCAGTGCCTGGTAAGGTAATGCTGTTTCGTAGTTGTAGAATGAGTTGAGTTCGGTCTGTGCAACTCCCCAGCGAACGAGATCAAAGAAACGATGTCCTTCCATACCCAGTTCCAGCAGGCGCTCGAGGCGGACTGCGGTGCGTGCTGCATCCTGGGAAGCAAATAGCACCGGATAAGGGGCCGTTTTGGGAACACCAAACGTGGTCGGGAACGGCACCACTGCGGTAGTGGCTGCACGTGCACGTACACGGTTGATCAGGTTAAAGGCAGTCAGCAGCGTTCCGGATTCGATCTCCGCCTCAGCGAGCAGGAGAATCACATCCGAGAAGCGGATGAGGTTCATGTTAATTGCGCTACCACCGGCAGAGAACCAGATGCTGGCATCATGTGAAGCAGCCACCTGTGATTGGCGGATAACACCTTTTTTGGCGAGGTACGGTCCGCAGGTAGGGTCACGCTGCCAGCTGGTCTGTGCAGTTCCCCAATCGTGGAACGGGACCCCGTTACGACCGATAGTCCAGTCAAGACGCGTATCGAGTGTGGACGCATACAATGTAAGTCCAGCCTGGCCGGCAGGGTCCATCACCTGGTTATTCTCCGGGTTTGCCAATGGAAGACCAAGAGCATCCGTTTTAAAATTGTTTACAAAGTAATATGTAGGGCAGAAGAATCCGCCACCACCAATACCACCGTTTGCAGGGAAGTTCAGCTGGTCACCCCAGTTACCGTTCCTTGCACCCGCATTATCCTGCGAAGAAGCCTGAAAGGCAAATACCGATTCAATGCTGTTGTCTTTATCCACGTCGAAATTATCGCCGTAGTTCGGGTTGAGGTCATATTTTACGCCGGCTGGTGTGGTGCCGTTAGCTACCACATCGGTAAGCACGGTCCTGGCTGTCGGGTAGTCCTTGGCAAACATCAGGATTTTGCCATACAGGGCACCGGCACACCATTTATTAATACGTCCTGGTGCATCCTGCAATCCAGGCAGGTTCTCGTAGGCATATTTGGCGTCAGCCAGTATTTCAGGGAAAATGTCATGGTCATTTGGTACACCGTTGATCGCACCACTCGCCAGGCTGGCATCGATTGTTTCATCGAGGTAAGGCACTTCACCATAGGTGATCCTTGCCTGGAAATGGTACCAGGCGCGTAAAAGCCTTGCCTGACCCGCTACGTTGGCCCTGTTTGCATCACTGATGCCTTCCACTTTTGCAAGGATCTGCAACACGGTGTTGGTCCTTTTAACGCCTTCGTACAGGGCTTTCCACCGGTCATTCAATGAACCGGATGCTGCTGTTCCTTCGTGACGGATCTGCGGTACCATGTTGGAGGCCTGGTCACCGGGAGATGAACCGCGGTTGGCTTCACCACCCGCCATACTTCCGAATACAAAGTTGGAACCACCCGATCCCCACTCATTTCCAAGTACACCAAAACTTCCGTCATGTCCGTCCAGCATGGCATATGCTGAAAGGAGGATGGTATTTACACCCTTCTCGGTCGACAGGGTGGTTTCATCCAGTGAGCCAAGAGGGCTTATTTTAAGGAAGTCTTTTTTACAGGCCACCAGTCCAACAATGCCGGAGGTGACAAGTAATGTTTTGAGAGCTATATTTTTCATGATGCTGTTTTTATTTGTTTAGATAAGGTTAGAATGTGATGCTTGCACCCAACAGGTATTGACGTACTACCGGATATGCACCCACATCGACACTTGCCGCGCGGTCATCACTGCTGATGATGTCCGGATTCAGTCCGCTGTACTTGGTAATGGTAAACAGGTTTGCCGCCTGAATATAAACCCTGACGCGGGAAATGTTTGCCTTACCGGTCAGTGCTGCAGGCAGGGTATAACCGATCTGCAGGTTACGTAAACGGAAGTACGATGCATCTTCTACATAATAGGAGTTAACCTGGCCACTGGTACTGAAACCATTTCCGCTTGATACATCCTGGATTGGCGTTTTAGCGCCCGGACGGCTGCCATCAGCCAGCCAGCTGTCGTACAGTGCATCCTTGCTGCGACCACCAGGGAAACCACCCGGGGTGAAGTCGGTCCACCATTTGGTGAAATTGAATGCATCCTTTCCGGCTACACCATAGAAGAACGCTGACACATCAAAGGCCTTGTATTCATAACCTACGTTAAGACCATAGCTGAACTTCGGATTCGGGTTACCGATTACTGTCCGGTCTTTATCATCAATCACCTTGTCATCGTTGATATCGGCATAACGGAAACGGCCGGGTGCTGCCTGGTCCTGCGTTGGTGCGCTGGCAACTTCGGCCGCGTCCTGGAACAGGCCGATTACCTGGTATCCGAAATAGGTGTTGAGCGGTTGGCCCACGATGTTGCGGGTTGCGTTCTGGCCAATACGGTTTGCTTCGTTGGTACCGCTGTTGAAGTTAAAGAAGGTAAGACCATTTGCAATAGAATTGATCTTGTTCTTATAGGTTGTAAAAGTCAGTGACGTAGTCAGCCTTGAGTCTTTTGAAATGTTTGCCTTATTGCTGATCAGGATGTCGAAACCATGGTTTTCCATGGAGCCCACGTTCCGTAATGCCTGTGAAGCTGCGGCACCTGCGATGGCCTGCTGTTCAGGGTTGTAAAGGAGGCCTTCGGTTTTTTTGTTGTAGTAGTCAAACACCACTTCGGTTGATCCGTGGAACAGGGTTGCATCAAAACCGATATTGGTCGATACGCTCTTTTCCCACTGTCCGGCCGGGTTACCGAGGAAGGAAAGGAAGAAGCCTTCAGCCGGTGCGTTCTGGGCACCGAAGATATCATACCAGGAGCTCTGCCTGTTACTCGAGAAGGTAGTGAAGGCGTTGCCCGAGTTAACGGCAAACTCGGTACCTACCTTACCCCAGCTTCCGCGGAGTTTAAGGTCATTCAGCCAGGTAACATTTTTCATGAACGCCTCTTCGGTAATCCTCCAGCCCACAGAGAACGAAGGGAAGTAACCGTAGTTGTTTGGTTCAATGAACTTGGAAGAACCATCTGCCCTGAAGTTGGCAGTCACCAGGTATTTGTTGGCGTATGCATAGTTCAGGTTTCCGAAATATGACTGCCTGGCTACAGGGGTGAAAGTCTGGCTTCCGCTCAGGTTCTGCACCGCACCGTTACCAAGGTTGATGAAGTCGTAGTTGCTGTAGTTGAAGAAACCGGTTGCTGCACCTACAATCTGGCGGCCACCACCCTTCTGCGACTCATATCCTCCAAGTACAGAGAAGTTATGGTCACCGATAGTGTTCCGGTAGCTCAGCGTATTGGTCCAGATCCAGTTGTTATCTTTCCGGGAACCTTCATTGTAGGTAGTGTTACCCGTATTTTCTGTGTACTCATACTCAATGAACGGATAACGGTAAGAAACCTGGCTGTTGATATTACCACCAAAGCTGGTCCTTGCCATCAGGTGTTTGGTGATATCCAGTTCAGCATACACGTTACCAAACAGGTTCTGGTTGGTCGTTTTGTTTTTGCGTTTACGGAAAGCACCTGCCAGCGGGTTTTTAGCATTACCCCAGGTTCCTTGTCCTGGTCCGCCCTTATTACCTGCAAATCCTTGTCCGTCGATCTGGTAAACCGGCATGATCGCCATTGGACGGAAAGTTTGTGCAATCACACTTGCTTCGGTATTGTTGTTTTCGTTATCGCCGTTGCCCGGTGTGTTGCTTTCTGAAGCGAACACCTGCAGGTTTTCACCCACACGGAAAAATTTCAGTACGTTGAATTCGCTGTTCAGTCGCGCTGTGTAACGTTTGTAGTACTGGTAGCGGGTAATGGCATCCTGGTTAAAATAGTTCATGCTTAACAGGAACCGGCTGCCTTCATTGGAACCGCTGAGCGAAAGGTTATGGTTCTGGATCGGAGCAGTACGGGTTACCACATCATACCAGTTGGTTCCGCCTTTGGCGGCAGGAACGATCAGGTAAGGGTTGTACCCGGTTTCACCCAGACGGCTGTTGTTAAGCTCATATAAGGATGGATTTACATTCGGGTTACCGGCGTTGATAGGCACACCATCGTTGGAGGCTCCGGTATAATAGAGATAGTCGGGCAGCACAGGAGTTGCGCCATTGCCATAAACGGAACCGGTTGTTGCCAGACCGCTGTTGCGACGGGCAAGGAAGTACAGTTCAGCTTCTTCCTGTGCATTCAGCAGTTCCGGACCTTTACCCGGATCCTGGATGCCATAATACATATCGTAACCGACACGAACGCCTTTGGTTTTACCGCGTTTGGTGGTAACCACGATAACACCGTTGGCGGCACCGATACCATAGATGGCTGCGGAGGCAGCATCTTTCAGTACCTGCATGCTTTCGATATCGTTGGGGTTAAGGCCAGTGATATTACTGGTCTGTACGCCATCCACCACATACAACGGGTTGTTATTGGTAAATGAACCAAGACCGCGGATGCGGACGGTAGCACCATCGCCCGGAACGCCGCTCTGGACAACAGTTACACCCGATGCACGGCCTTGCAGCTGTGAGGCGGGATCCGATGATGGCTGTGTTTTAAGATCGGCTACATTCACAACGGTGACGGCGCCGGTAATTTCTTTTTTCCGCTGGCTGGAATACCCGATCACCACCACTTCATCCAGGTTGGACACCTGTTTGTCGAGCGTGATGCTGATATCGGATTGACCCGCGATTGAAATGGTTTTCATCGCGAACCCGACAGAGGTGAGTTCCAGTTCGGTTGTCGTGGCCGGCACGTTAATGGAGAACTTTCCGTTGTCGTTTGTTGTAACGGTTGTTTCACTTCCTTTAGCCTTGACGGTTACTCCTGACAGCGGTTTGGAATCCGTGTCAAGTACGGTTCCCGTAACGGTCTTCTGGGAAAAGGAAACGAAGGAACAGAGTAGAAACGCAAGGATAAGTGTGCCTTTGGGAAAGACAGGTTTGGCGAGCATTGGGTTGAAGTTTTTTGGTAAGCGTTAAATGTAACCCGACAGATACTTTTCAAACTTCAGCGGAACCAGCTAAAATGGTCCGATCCCGGATAAGCAGTTGTATAAGGCGTGTTTACTGTTAATGAAAGTATAAAATATCCCTGTTTAAAGCTGACATTATCTTATCACAAACCTGTACTAATAGGACTATTTATCCCCAAAATGGGGTTTTGGGGTGCCAAAAGCACATTTACCGGTATCGATGCCGGTATGTTGCCGGATGATTGAGGCTAAGCAGAAGTCAATTCAACAGGATTTCGTCAACCAGCATCACGGGGTACAGTCCCTTTTTCTCCGGGATGATTTTGCCTGGCAATACCATTCGTGGTTTGATCACCAGTTTCATATACCTGAACGATGTTTTCGAGAACATAGCCTGCAGCAGCAATACCTGTTTGTCTTTTTCTTCTGCGAACGGGACCGTTTTAACCAGCCTGAATTTACCTGGCCCATCGCCACTCCACACCTCCATTTCCATGGGGGCAAACAATTCGCGGTAAGGCGCCTGGTAGGTATTGAATGATATGGAG
>SDZZ01000481.1 GCA_004173255.1 Chitinophagaceae bacterium
CTGTTTTCCGGATTTGGTATCGGTCTGTACCTTTCAGCTGACATTATTGAACGGCATAATGGCCGCATCTGGGTAGAGAGCATGAAAGGTCAGGGAAGCACTTTTTATTTTTCCCTGCCACTGGTGTCAGTTACCGAAGAAACCAGTCCCGCGGCCGTCAAGGCCGGGGACCGGTCCGACCGATGAGCGATGCCGACTGGTATTTAGGGGTATCCCCGCACTGGTTATAGTTGTTCCCATCGTCCGCACAAGTTGACCTCATCAAACTTATGCTCCTCAACCGAAGGCGTTCGGAATGGCTCTCAGGGTTTTCCTTGGTTTTAATTTTAAATGTTCCACGGGCATGTATTTTGTGGCCATTCCGTAAATTCTCTCCAATGCCTGCCATAAAATCAAACCCCGTACGCGGCTCGCTCAACAGCATGCGTGATATGATCCTGTCATCCGCAACTCCGCTGTTTACGTCCTCCCTTACCAAACGGCCCGTGCCCATGAAACCACATGGCGATTCGCTGGTGGAGCCCGATGGAAGTATCCTGTTCTTCGTGGATGGCTGTGTGCTCAGCCGGGTGGATGGAAGAACCCACCGTGCCCAGCTGTTTTATGCCAATGGCCGCGAAACTTCCTACCTGAGTGTAACGGGTAATGTCGAGCTGGTGAACGATCCGGATACCATTCGCGGATGCCGCAACCGGCAAACAGTTGCCGGCGCTATAGCGGATACGGATGTACTGGTAAAAGTAACACCAGTCACTGCGTTTTGCTGGAACACGAGGACCGGTGAACTGGTCCCCCTTATCAAGCCGGCCGGCTGATCTTCCATTAATTTCGATAGGCAATTGCACTTACGGGATATAGCCTGGTGGATCACAACTTCCCCTCCATTGTTGGCCGGAAGGGGTTATCTTTACCGCGCTTTTGACCCCGGTCAGAAACATGTAAAATCGGTGGCTAAACTTTTATTAATTTAGTTTCTTTCTGACCTCCAGCTATGATCCTGATTGTAGACGACAAAAAAGAAAACCTACTCTCCCTCCAATCATTGCTTACGCTGCACTCCTATGCTGTTGACACGGCCACGGGCGGCGAGGAAGCATTGAAAAAAGTCCTGAAAAATAATTACGCGCTGGTGATACTGGACGTACAGATGCCAGGAATGGACGGCTTTGAAGTAGCTGAAACGATTTCCGGCCACAGCAAGATGCAGGATGTGCCCATCATATTCCTGAGCGCTGTGAATACCGATAAAAAATTTATTACCCGCGGTTACAATTCAGGCGCCATCGACTACATCGCCAAACCCATTGACCCGGATGTGTTCCTGCTGAAAGTGAATACACTTTACAAGTTGTACGACCAGAAACGGCAGCTGAACCAGATGCAGATGAGTCTCCGTTCTGAAATTGAATTCCGCAAACATGCCCAGCAGGAAAGCTATGAAAAGGCGATGGAGCTGCGGTTTGTACTGGAGTCTATTCCCCAGATCGCTTTTACCACCAAACCAAACGGGGTGATCGAATACCACAACAGCCAGTGGATGGAATATTCCGTTTACACCGACCAGTTTCCGGAAACACATCCGGATGATCCTGACCTGCAGCCGGAAATGAAACGGATTGTGGCAGGCAATAAAACGGTACAGCTGGAAGTGCGGATAAAAAAAACAACGGGGAGCGAATACCGTTACCACCTGCTGCGCATTGTGCCGGTAGTTGAAAACAAGGCAATCATTAAATGGGTAGGCACCTTTACCGATATAGAAGAACAAAAAGAAGCCAGTCGCAAAAAAGATGAGTTCCTGAGTGTGGCAAGCCATGAGCTGAAAACACCGCTCACCAGTATCAAGGGATATGTGCAGCTGCTGGAACGTTCACTGGAAAAGGAAAATACCAATCACCTTTTTATTGACCGGGCACTGACGCAGGTGACCAAACTTGACCGGTTGATTGTTGACCTGCTCGATATATCCCGTATTGAAAATGGCAAGATGCTGCTGAACAAGGCACCTTTTCACTTTGGAAAAATGTTACGGTCGTGCGTTGAAATGGCCAGGCAAACCTACCCGAACTACCAGTTTATCGAAGAGGGCCATGCAGATGTAACGGTCAACGGTGATATTATCCGGCTGGAACAGGTGCTTATAAATTTCTTATCCAACGCGGTGAAGTATTCACCAACTGTGCGCGAGATCCATGTGATCTGCCGTATGCTGCCGGGTGACCGGTTGCTGGTGCAGGTAAAAGATTCAGGGATTGGCATACCAAAAGCCGACCAGGCGCTGATTTTTGACAAGTTCTACCGCACCGATGAATCAACCAAAAATTTCCAGGGTCTTGGCCTTGGCCTTTATATCTGCGCCGATATCCTCAGCCGCCACCAATGCGAATATGGCGTCGAAAGCAATGAGGGTACCGGTTCAGTGTTTTATTTCATTATTCCATTTACCAACGCCCCGGCAGGGGGTAACTAATTGCTATGGCTAATAATTTCAGGAGAAACCTACAGAGGGGGTTCGGCATCTCGATGTTCCTGCTCATTGCTACTGCAGCAGCATCCTTTTACAGCATTTACAAACTGGTCGACAGCAGTGAGTGGGTTGACCACACCAATGAAGTGATCCGCGAGTCGGAAAACCTGATTTCATCGGTGAAAGATGCTGAAACCGCACAACGGGGATTCCTGCTCACCAGGCAGGCCGACTTCCTGGAGCCTTACCATGGTTCGTATGATCGCACCATGGCTGCGTTCAGGAATGTAAAACGACTGACGGTTGACAATCCGGAACAGCAGGATAATCTCGACACCCTCGAAGTAATAATCAACAAGCGATATAATATACTCGAGCAGTCGATCAGCGAAACCAAGCAAGGCCTGGAAACAAATGTGTTTGTGCTGCGTGATGGTAAAAATTATATGGAGCAGTCGAGGCTGCTGGTCAAAAAAATACAGAATGCGGAGCAGAAACTGATGGTAAAACGCACCAATACCCAGACACTCTTCGCAAAGTACACTCCCATCCTCATTGTAATCACTTCCCTCCTATCACTGGTACTTACCTTGTTTTTCTTCCGGAAAATCATGAATGACTTCAGTGAAAAAAATGATCTCAGCCAGTCACTTGCGCGCAAGGACCGGGAAATTCACGATCGGCTCACATTGATCGACCGCATAGCTGGCGAGATTGCCAAAGGTGATTACTCAGTGCGGGTCGATTCAAAGG
>SDZZ01000482.1 GCA_004173255.1 Chitinophagaceae bacterium
CCTGCTATTGTAAGTAAACGTGTGCGAAACGCGCTGTGTGGGCAATACGCTGGAAGATGAACCGGCACCTGTTTTTAAACCTTCTGTGCGGCCGATATAGTAAAATTGTTTGATGTAAATAGTCTTGCATGGAAGGACCTGCTGACGTACAATGAAGATCACACTGCAATTTTTGCCCGCGATTTTGTGCAGCTGCCAGGCCAGCGTGTATGGATCGCTACGGAGTCCGGCATATTCCTGTATGACCTGGCATCGGGCAGTATAACCAACCTGCGGAAGCAGCCCGGCAATCCCTTTACCTTGTCAGATAATGCCGTGTACAGTCTCTGCCTTGACCGCGACGGGGGAACATGGGCAGGTACGTATTTCGGCGGTATTAATTATTTTCCCAGGCAGCAGCTTTCCTTTGAAAAATATTTTCCCGGTAATGCTACCCACCCGCTGAGCGGATATGCTGTGCGCGAGATTTGTGCCGACAGCGCCGGTCATCTTTGGGTGGGTACCGAAGATGCGGGGTTGAACAGGCTGGATAAAACGACAGGGGCCGTCGGTCAGTTCCGGCCCGACGGTACGGCTGAAAGCATTTCCTACTCCAACATTCACGGCATGCTGGTAAAGGGCAACCAGTTGTGGGTCGGCACGTTTGAGCATGGGCTCGATGTAATGGATATTGGTACCGGCAAGGTGATTCAACGTTATCCTGCCAATTCCGGAACACTGCAGAGTAATTTTATTGTGGTGCTGTACCGGACCACCGATGGCGTCATATATGTAGGTACCCGTCATGGTTTGTACAGGTATGATGAGCCGGGCAAAAAGTTTTCACTGGTGAAGGAGGTGCCGGTTGAGGCCTTTATCCATGCCATTGCCGAAGACAATCGTGGCGTGCTGTGGGTTGGTACGCTGGGGGCCGGACTATATTACCTGAATACGCGGGACGGCAGCACCGGCCATTTCAGTTACGATCCGAGGAACCGGAAAAGTATCAGCAGTAATTCCATCACTACCATTTTCGAATCGCGGGAAAAAGAATTGTGGATCGGTACCGAAGGAGGCGGGCTTGCGCGTTTTCATCCGGCAGACAGTACATTTAATACATACACAGTTAAACAGGGACTTCCGAGTAATACGATCTTCCGCGTACTCGAAGACAATAAACGGCGGCTCTGGATCACTACTGCCAACGGATTGGTGTGCCTTCAGCCCGAAACCAGCCATCTGTCAGTTTACACTACGGCACATGGCCTGTTAAGTAACCAGTTCAACTACAACTCGGGCTTCCGCGATTCGGATGGTCGCATGTATTTCGGAAGTGCCAAAGGAATGATCAGTTTTGATCCCGACAGTTCTTCGGCAGATGCACGGCTGTCGCCCCTCTACATCACCGGGTTATATATTAATGACAAAGAACTACGCCCGATGCAGCAGGGATCGCCGCTGCAGCAGGCGGTGTCCTTTACAAATGAAGTGGAACTGAAACATGACGAGTCCTCGTTCAGCCTGGATTTTGCTGCGCTGAATTATGCAGCACCCGAAATGACCCAGTACATGTATATGACGGAAGGACTTGACAAGACCTGGACCTACCTCAAAACAAACCGGAAGGTTTATTTCACGGATCTTTCACCGGGCACTTATACGTTTAAAGTGAAGGCTGCCGATGCTGCCGGCTCATGGCCCGAAGAGGCAACCCAATTGGTTATCCGCATACTGCCACCATTCTGGGCAAGCAGTATGGCCTACACGTTATACGCGATTGCCTTGCTGGCCCTGGTGTTGCTGGTGATCCGTTTTTACCATAACCGGGTGCGCGAGAAAACCAGGCGGAAGATAGAATTGCTGGAACACCAGAAGGAGCGGGAGATTTACCAGGCAAAAATTGATTTTTTTACCAATGTTGCGCACGAAATAAAAACGCCGCTGACACTGGTCAAAGCTCCGATGGAACAGATCGCAAAAAAAGCAGGGGACGACTCATCATTTGCCTATGACTTGCGGATTATGCAGAAAAACACCGACCGGCTGGTAGAACTGACCAACCAGTTACTGGATTTCCGGAGTGTGGAAACGAAAGGGTTTTATCTCAATTATGTTGAGACCAGCATCACTGAACTCCTGGTGGAAAGTTATGCTGGCTTCAGGCTTTTGGCTGACCAGAAAAAAATCAAACTCGAATTGCTTTTGCCGCCAGCCCCGGTAGTTGCTTTTGTCGACCAGGATTCGTTTCAGAAAATACTGAATAATCTTTTATACAACGCGCTCAACTATTGCCGGACGTCTGTCAGTATCGAGCTTTCAGTTACTGCTGCAAATTTCTTCAGGATAGAGGTGCGGAATGACGGACTACTGATTCCGCCGGAGTTCAGAGAAAAAGTGTTTGAAGCGTTCTACCGGTTACAGCAGCACCGGGATCATCACGGAACCGGCATTGGCCTTGCCTTGTCAAGATCGCTTGCGGAGTTGCACAAAGGCACGCTGGAATTCAGGGACATCGATAACATGAACGTATTTATATTACTGCTGCCTGTGAAACAGGGAATTATTTAAAAGGACCGGCAAATGAAAAATGTAATATTACTGGTGGATGATCATGAGGAGATACTGGAATACATATCCCGGTTCCTGAGTGAAAAGTATACAATCCTTACCGCAACTGATGGTCAGAAAGCACTGGCGATTGTAAACGATGAAACGGTCCATCTTATCATCAGTGATGTCATGATGCCAGTGATCGACGGATTCCAATTGTGTAGACGTTTGAAAGAAAATGTTGAAACCAGCCACATCCCGATCATCCTGCTGACTGCAAAGAACACGTTGCAGTCGCGCATCGAAGGCCTCGAATTAGGTGCAGATGTGTACATGGAAAAGCCTTTTTCCCCCGAGCACCTGCAGGTGCAGATTGCCAGCCTGCTCAAAAACCGCAATAAGGTGAAGGAATACTTTGCCAGTTCCCCGTTTGCCCATATTCACTCAATGGCCTATACAAAGGCAGATGAGCATTTCCTTGAAAGAATACAGGAACTCGTGTTACGCCATATTGCCGATACTGATCTCGACGTGGAGCATATTGCAAAGTATGTCAATATGAGCCGGCCAACGCTCTACCGCAAGCTCAAGGAAATATCTGACTTGTCGCCCAATGAAATGATCAACATTACCCGCCTGAAACGCGCTGCCGTGCTGCTGAAAGAGGGGTCCTTTAC
>SDZZ01000076.1 GCA_004173255.1 Chitinophagaceae bacterium
CAATAATACCAATGGGGTGGATGTGGGCAGCTACCCGTTTGCCGCCATTAACCACAACTGGAATTGTGGTGAGTCACCCACGCAGGAACTGGTCGATTGTTTTGAAATGACCAATGGAGTACTGCCGGTAACCTATAACGACGCCACACATACCAGTGTAACCGTTGCACCAGAGGCAGCTTCGCTTGGATACAGTGAGTCGGCAGGCGGCGATCCTTATGCAAACCGGGATGCCCGTTTCTATGTGAACGTAGTTTATAACATGGAAAATTATGGTGTACCCTACAACTGCAGCCAGCCGTATATCATTGAAACTTTTGTCGGCGGCCGTAACGGCTTCAACGACGTTATTTCACAGGAAACTCAGCGGTCATGCACCGGTTACTACAGTGCTAAGGACAAACAGATCAAGTACTGGGGACCCGGTGGCAGTGCGGGTAATGAACCCACACATTGGGTATACTTCCGCCTGGCTGAGTTTTACCTGCAGAAAGCCGAAGCGCTTTGTGAAACAGGTGATCTCGGTGGTGCACTTACCGCACTGAACATGGTGCGCAACCGCGCCCAGCAGCCCAACCTGCAGAATGTACCCGGGTTTATGAATTCACAGGAATTTATCCGTGAGCGCATCCGCAACGAACGCAGGGTGGAATTCTGTCTCGAAGGACAATACCGCTTCGATGACCAGCGCCGGTGGAAAATCCTGAACCAGACCAATCGTTTTGTAACGGGTATGCGGATCACAAAAGGTAACGATGGTAAGTTTTCTTACCAGCGCAAAAAAATCCGTGACTACCAGTCGTACAACGACAAATACCTGGTAATGCCCATCCCGCTGGAAGACGCTAAAAAAATGACCGGTATGCTGCAACCCGCAGCATGGCAGTAGACAATTTAAACTAACGATCAAAACTTGCTGAATATGAAAAGGATTTTCCCACTCTGTTTCCTGGGCATCTGCCTCGCAACCGCCATGACCGGTTGTAAAAAAGACAATGCGGGCGCTGCGCCGCTTCCGGTTGACGGACTAAAGGCCTATCCGGGTAAATACCGCGCCAGGCTTGAATTTGAAGTACCAGGCGATGCCGCAACCGGAAAAGTGTTTTACGGTTCGGGCGATTTCCAGGAGTTCACCGTCACCGACGCTGGCAGTGCACAGGTGATAATGATGGAAGAACTGCCCGAAGATGAACAGATACTGCGGGTGGTTACCTACAATGCCGACGGTGCCGTATCGGAGCCGCGGGGCGTGAAGGTAACTGTGTTTGGTTCCAAGTATGAAAGCGGTTTAAAGCCGCGGAAATGGGCCGACCAGGTAACCAATGATGTGAACTCGGTTGATCTTGTCTTTGAAGCGGCACAGCCGGGTGAAGAAGGTGCATGGATACTTTATACTAACACCAGTGGTGCAAAAGACAGCGCGTGGCTGGCCAGCGCTGCCACGGTGATCCAGGTAAACAATATCAATACCGACGAGCCTTACACCTTATATTCTGTTTACAAACCCGATGCGGAAGCCATCGATGTGTTTATGTCCGGTGTGCTGGACCTGAAGAACGCGGTAATGCTCGACTTTAAAAAGGAAAACTGGACCATTGCCGGATTTTCGGACGAAAATGCAGGTGGTGCTGCTTCAAATATTATTGATAACGCGATGTCGACCGCATGGCAATCGCAGGCTGCTGCTGTATTCCCGCATTGGGTGACTATCGACCTGGGCAACCCTAAATTTATTGACGGATTTGATTATGTCCCTTTCCAGGGCAACGGGAAATCTCCCAAAAACCTGAAGTTTGAGTTAAGCGAAGATAACAGTACCTGGACCACAGCGCTTGAAACGCAGGTCCAGGACAGTTATCTGAAGCAACGTTTGTCAATCGGCAGCACAAAGACCGGGCGTTATGTCCGCGTCACCGTGGTAGATTCCTGGGAAACAGGGGTTACTTCCACACAGGTTGCCGAGCTCGATATATACAATATCCAGAACCTCAGCGGCGACAACGGCTTTACCGAATTCCCGGCATCCGGCACCGCTGTTGCGCTGGTCAACGCCAAACCACCATTCAAAGGTGATGGCTCCGATCCATTCCCTGCACTGGGTGCTCTCCGGATGCAGAAGATGCAGGGCTGGACACATAGCGCCAATGCAACGGTCAGTTATGATGATGCGGGAAAAGCTTTCAGCCTCTTTACTGCGAACGTATGGGGATTGCCGGAAGTGAATAACGGGAAAGTGTACCAGACCGTAAACCTGCAGCCAGGTTACTACCGGCTTAAGATAATGGTGCTGCATGCCGATGGTCCATGTGATGTATATGGAGTGGTAACGGCCAGCGGAGCGGTGCCTGATTACTCAGGAGTACCTGCGTCACCATCTACTTATAAATACATTGATCTCGATGCCAACCAGAATAAAACGGTAGAGACCATCTTCTCCGTTACCGAAGCCGGCCCGGTCAATATCGGTGTCGTATACAATGTGCGTGACCAGTACTCGACCAACGGAACACCCTGGTCGTCCTTTAACCTGAATGGAATGGAGCTGGCTAAAATCAAATAACTTTTTTTGTATCAATGTTCCCGGAAATAGTTACAGGAAATGGTTCCGCCGGCAAGGCGGAGCCTCTCCTGCATCCGGCAACCAATAAACTGCTGATGAAGCTGCAAATATTCCGGACCATCGTGTTATGCCTGATAGCGGCTATTACAGCTGCTATGGCCTGCAAAAAAACAGCGGCCAATGAATACCGGCTTACTTCCATCAGGGTGAACAATTCGTCGGTGACTCTGGCCGTAGGCGAAAGTTTCCAGCTGAAAGCGACGGCTGTGCCGGCAGCGGCCAACCAGCCATCGTTCCAGTGGAGTTCGGCCGACAACCTCATTGCTACTGTCAGTAACGGGCTGGTGAAAGCGATCAGTGCGGGCAACACAAAAATCACGGTGAGTTCATCGGGCATCAGCACCGACATCGACGTTTCCGTGGCACCACTGCCCGTGGTACAACACAATTATGACGATACGGTATTACGCATGACACTCAGCGGGGCCGATTGCCCGTTTGCTGACCATGCCGATTATGGGGTGTATATACCCACACGGACCGAACCGCTTCGCGGTGTGCTGGTTCTGCAGCATGGATGCGGGATGGAGCAATTCGGCATTACCAAACCATACGACCTGCAGTATCGTGCATTTGCGAGAAAATGGAAACTGGCAATAGTGGAAACTGCACTCTATGGAAACTGTGGCGGCTGGCGCGATCCGGAATCGGGTTCTGCCACCGCGCTGCTGAAAGTGTTGCGTGACGCCGGTTCCGGCACTTCGCACAACGAACTGAATACCGTTCCGTGGTTGTTGTGGGGACATTCCGGTGGTGGTTATTGGGTGCTGGGCATGCTGCGGAGTTATCCCGAACGGATACTGGCAGCCGTGTGCTATTCACCCGCATTTGACCCGCAATGGAATTATCCCGCAGCCAGCAGCAAGGTTCCATTGCTGACCAGGCATGCGGGGAAAAATGATGCTAATGATAATGTGGTACTGTGCCAGGCGACATCCATTCATGCGTTCGCAAAACTGAGGGATCTGGATGCGCCGGCTGGTATCGCATTGAATGAATCGCAAAATCATAACCTGAGTTTTATCCGCTACATGGCCATCCCGTTTTATGAGGCCGTTTTGAAACAACGGTTGCCACAGGTTGCCGGTGGAGCGATGAATGATCCTGACCGTAACCAGTCGTGGCTCGGTGATACTTTGACCATGCAGTTGTCCCCCGAAGCAGGATACTCCGGTGATAAAAAAGGCCTCTGTGTTTTCCCGGATGAAACCACCGCCAGAAACTGGAAAGAATATTATACCACCGGTACTGTCACAGATAAAACCCCTCCTCCTGCGCCGTTCGGACTCACCGTCCGGAAATCGGGCGACGGGGTAGAGCTGACCTGGGCGGCGGATGCCGACATTGAATCGGGCATTGAACGCTTCGAAATTTTCCGTGACGGCGTACTGGCAGGCAGGGTCCCGGAAACCGGTGCATACCAGTCGTTCGACACCAACGGCGATAATACTTATCCGGTGCAGGTACCTCCAATGAAATTTATGCTGGCTGGTGCGGCAAATACAAATGCCGTTATCAGTGTGAGGACGGTCAACCATTTTAACCTGCTATCCGATAAAACCGAAATACAATACGTTAAATGAACTGGAATATGACTGTAGTTACTGCCCTGTTTTTCTCCCTGCTTACCCTGACAGGTAGTTCGGGTTGTACAAAGGACAAAGGCAACACCGGATACGAGATGTCAGGGATCAATGTGTCGAAGGCTTCGCTTGACCTGAAACCGGGGGAGACCGACCAGCTGAAAGCGACCGCAATACCTGCGGTGGCCAACCAGCCTGCATTCCAGTGGTCGTCGGCCGACAATGCCATTGCCACAGTCAGCAACGGATTGGTTCGTGCCGTAAAAGCCGGTGAAACCGTCATTACGGTTTCTTACAAAGACGTGAAGAAAGAAATACCGGTAAAAGTAACGGCCATGCCGGTTGATGATAAACAGGTGGTACTGTACGAAAAGCAGTTGAACAGCAGTGTTGCCGTACCCGAACTGCAGCTGGATGGTGCGGGTTCATATACCGCCGAAGGGTTAAATGTGACGGTAAAAGATAAACTGTTGAAGCTCGATAAATTCTATGCACTGGCTGAACGGAAGGTGCAGTACATAGTTAAATTCTCAGCCGATGCAAGGGTGCTGTTCCGCAGCAGCCAGGGCGATTTCAACGCTTACGTTGACATGGCGGCGAAGAAAATATCTATCGCTACCAGTCCGACGAAGGAGCAGCCGGTTCCTTTCCTGCAGGCTAACCGCGATTACCAGCTGGAGATTTACCATGTTTACCAGGAGGCCAGGGTGAAGATCACGGATGTGCAGACTGGTGAGTCGGCCGAAGTAAAAGCGGTAAACGACGGACAGGGTGGGGTTGGACAAGGCGTGCTGCAGACCGGTTTTTCCGTAGGTATGCAGTGGGATCATTATTGCTTTTCCCTGCAGTCAGGTACATCGGTACTGGTTAAATCAATTTCGGTTTATTCCCTGAAGAAGAAAGTGAAGCTGATGATGTACGGAGATTCGATCACGCAACCGGAGGGATATTTTCCCACAAAAGATTTTTCACAGGCATGGACACAGCAGGTGATTACAAAGCTGGGTGGTGATGCTATTTCCAGCGGTCGCGGTGGTGCACAGATTGACATGGTGCTGGATTATATCAAAAATGAACTGCCCTTTATCGAAGCCAAATATGTAATGGTCACCATCGGTACCAATGATGGTAATACAGAGGCAAAGCTGACACAGCTGGTTGATTATATCAAATCACGCGGTGCCATTCCGATCCTGAACAATATTCCCAGTAATGAGAGTGGCACCCAGGTGCCGATCAATGCGCTGGTGTCGCAGGTACGCCAGAACCTGAACATTGCTGGTGCCCGGTTCGACATGGCCACTTCACTCGCGGGTGATGGCAAGGAAGTGGATAAATCTCTGATGTACTGGGAAGATTACACCGGCAGTTATGGCTGGCAGATTTACCATCATCCCAACGAAAAAGGCGGAAAGAAAATGTTTGAACAGGTTCAGGCAGATGTGCCTGCAATCTTCCAATAGAATTTTATGCATATGAAACGAATCCCGAACCTTTACCTCGTCCTGTTGATGGCTGTTTTATTTACAGCCTGTAAAAAGGATAAAACGATTGACAACCCGCCACCACCCGAACCGGGTGAAGAAGTGGAATCGCCCGTGTCGATGAACCGTGTTGTCGGGGTGGACCAGTTTGGCCGCAGCTTCAGCCCGGTTTCATCCATGAAATCAGGCAAGAAAGTCGGGTTGTTCTTCTGGCTCTGGATTGGCCAGCCGTATGCCAGCGGGATTTATGATGCAACAAAAATCCTGGATATGCCCAATGGGTTAAAAATCCTGACCGATTTCGCTTTCCAGAACGAAACCATCAGTCCCAACGGCCAGGCACACTTCTGGGGTGAACCACTCTGGGGTTATTACAATTCGGATGATGTTTGGGTAATGCGCAAGCAGATTGAAATGCTGACAGTGGCCGGTGTTGATTTTATTTTCTTTGATGCCACCAATGCGTTTATTTATAAACCGGTTTATGAAAGATTACTGGCCGTTATCGATGAATACCAGAAGAAAGGTTGGACACCTCCGAAAGTCGCATTCTATACCCATTCGAGGTCGTTCCAGACCATCCGCGAAATTTACCGCGAGTTATACAAACCCGCCCTTTTTGCCGACACCTGGTACAAGGTGGATAATAAACCAATGATCATTGGTTATACCAATCCGCAGGATGATCTGAATGAGTCGCTTTCGCGCGGCGATAACACCTATACGCCTGGTGTGCTTTCTGCCGAAATACTGAACTTCTTCCATTTTGAAATGCCGCAATGGCCAAGCGATCCGATCCTTCCAACCGGATTTCCATGGGTGGAGTGGACCTTTCCACAGCCATTGCATACCCGCACCATGAACGTCACTGTGGCAAGCCATCCGTCTGTGCCGATGTCATTTTCCCTCACCCGTGGACTTGTTAACTGGGGCAGGGGATGGGATCCGGATACAAAGACCAATAACCCGCAGGATGTGGATGAGGGTACTTTCTTCCAGCGCCAGTGGGATCATGCCATTGCCACTGATCCGGACCTGGTGACGGTCGGGGGATGGAATGAATGGATCGCCTATAAACAACCGTACTGGGATGAATACGTACTGGTCGATGCTGTGAACAAGGAGTATTCACGCGATATTGAACCGATGAGCGGAGGGTACCAGGATGCATTTTATATCCAGATGATCAAAAATATCAGGCGCTACAAAGGGGTCAGTACTGCCGTGCCGGCCGCGAAAAAGAAAACGATTGCCATCAGCTCCGGTACCTCGCAATGGAATGATATTGCTGCTACCGGTGTAAACATGAATACCGAACGAAGCAACCGCAGCGCCTATGGTGCCACTACCAAGCTGCTTTATACCCAACCCGCGGCTGACAACCTGTTGCAGGACGTGAAGGTCAGCTATGATGACCAGAATGTTTATTTCTTTATCCGCGCAAAGAACAAATTTACCACCGGCACAGGAAAGGCTAACTGGCTCAACATCCTGGTTGGCACCGGTGAGCCATCTGCCAAAAGCTGGGAGAGTTATGAATACCGCATCGGTGAAAGTTTTTCCAATGGAACAGTGTCGGTGGGAAAACTAAAAGCAGACTTTACATCGGTTGCGGGTGCCGGGGGAAAATATAACCAGACGGACAATGTGATCCAGATTGAATGTTCGCGCGAGTCACTGGGATTGAAAACGGGGCAGAAATTCTATTTCAAAGTGGCAGCCGGCGTGGATAACCCTTCGCAGATCATGTCGTACTATACTTCCGGGGTGTCGATGCCGATGGGAAGGTTAAGCTACCTGTATGAATTTGAATGACAACTTTAAAGTGAGTGTCTCAGCGTCAGTTTGAACGGTACCTTTTCCCTGGTGCCCGATCCGGAAAGCACCGCATTCGCCGCCATCACCCCCATTTCCCGGAAATCGGAGGAAATAGTGGTGATACCACGCAGCACCACTTTTTTTATCGGTGTTTCGTTGTATGAAATAATACCCACCTCTTCACCAATAACATAGTTGGTGGTATTGATTTTTTCGATCAGTGTAACGAGGTCATCTTCGATAAGGTTGATGTAAACCTCGCCCTTCTTTATCTCGAGCGAATTGACATCATTTTTTATTTTATACTGGAAGGCAAAGTCCTGGCAAAAATGGGTAAACCCTTTGAGTATTTCTTTCGGATAATAACTGTTGGTCGGAAAGATGATATTTATTGTGTGGTATTTAATCAGTTGTTCAATGGCGTCGTTCAATGCCTGGTAAATATCATTTTCAAAATTGATCAGCACCGATGAATAATCACCGGTAACACCCGGCGGTGTACGGTCAAGCAGCACCAGTTTATCTTTCGGTATGTTATTAATGATCTCATGGGCATTTTCCCCTCCCTCCACAAAATGGGGAATGATCACAAAGTGGGTGTAGTGGTCCTTGTTGCTACCCAGCATCCGTTTGAACAGGTGGAAGTCGTTATTGTACACATAAAAGTCAATACCAGCCTGCTCTCCAAGCGTATCAACAAAGGCGTCGTAAATACTTTTTTTCGGGATGCTCAGTTTGTTGAACAGCAGGAAAACATTCAGCGGCCGCCTGAATTCGGTGTTTTCGATAAAATATCCCCGTCGCGGCACCGCGTTGATCACTCCCAGTTTTTTCAGGTGTTTGTACCCACGCTCCACCGTATCACGCGCAATATCCAGTTCAATGCTCAGCTCGTTGATCGAGGGCATATTGTCGCCGGCTTTGATTTTTCCTTTTTCAATTTCCTTAAGAACTGCATTGGCGATCTGCAGGTATTTGGCGGTACCGGAGTAGGGATCGACCGTGATGAGGTCGATGATTTTTGATTCTTTCATGGCGAAAATCGTTTGGGCAAAAAGGGCCTTTAACCAGGTGGTCAAGATAGGATAAATATCAGCAAATCAGCCTATATTTAATTGGGTAAAAATAATTGAATCGGTCAGGTCAAAACAGGATAGGAATGCTGGCATTGATTTTTAAGTTTGTCTGAATGTTCGAATAACATTCACTTACAATTTATGGATAGCTTGCTTAATACCACCTACATGCATCCGCGGGATCAGATCACCCTCGTTATGCAACGGATCTACAAACGGGTCCTCACCACCACCTCCGGTGGCAACCTCTCAATTATTGATGATAACGGCGATATCTGGATTACACCGACGGGGGTCGACAAAGGCCTCCTGAAGCCTTCCGACATTGTATGCATGCGGGCAGATGGCACCGTAACGGGTGACCACAAACCAAGTTCTGAATTCCCGTTCCACCTGGCCATCTATAAAGCCCGGCCGGATATAAAGGCCATTGTGCATGCCCATCCACCGGCGCTGGTTGCCTTCAGCATTGTGCGGAAGGTGCCGAACACCAATGTGCTTCCCCAGTTGAAATCACTTTGTGGTACTATCGGCTATGCACCCTATGCCATTCCCGGCAGCGATGAACTGGGCGAAAACATTGCCGAACAATTCAGGCAGGGCGTTTCGGCCGTCATCATGGAAAACCACGGAACGGTGATCGGGGGTAAAAATATCTCCCATGCCTACCAGCAGTTCGAATCAATGGAAATGTCGGCCCGCTCCATCCTGTATGGAAACATGATGGGTAAACCGGCCTACCTGACCAATAAAAAACTCGACGAATACGCCAGCCAGTCGGCCGTTGTGTTCCCCGAAATGGGCGACACCACGTACCCGTCGGAAGAACGGGAGAAGCGGCACGACATTCTCAAAATCGTTCGCCGGGCCTGTGACCAGGGACTGATGCTTGGTGCATTCGGAACCATTTCGGCCAGGTGGAATGAAGATGATTTTATTATTACGCCGGATGGGTGCTCCAACTGGGACCTCCGGCCGGAAGACCTGGTACAGATTAAAAACGGCGAACGGGAAAAGGGCAAGCAGCCCTGCCGCTCAGCCTACCTGCACCAGGCCATCTATGAAAAACATCCGGACATCAATGCCATCATCCTGACGCAGAGTCCCTACCTCACTTCATTTGCCATTACCGGGGCTGAGTTCAACGTGCGCACCATTCCTGAAACCTGGATTTACCTGCAGGATGTGCAGATGGTTGAGTTCGGTGAACAGTTTGCCGGAGTAGACACCATTCCTTCGATCATTTCCTCGGAAACACCGGTGGTGATTGTAAAAAATGAATGTGTTATCGTTGCAGGCAGCAAACTGCTGCAGGCATTCGATTACCTGGAAGTGGCGGAGTTCAGTGCAAAGTCGCTGGTGCTCTCCACCACACTTGGCAAAATGATTCCTATCAGTGATGAGCAGGTGGAAGACCTGGGCAAAGTGATGAGCAAATGGAAAAATTATGAATGGCGGATGTAGCGTTCCAGTAAATGCTACCGCTTTAAAACGATTGATATGAAGAATAAATATGCCATTATCCTCGGTAACCTCGGGAACACACGCGACCGCTTCTGTCCGGGTTACAAGTCAAACCCCTCGACCGAAGAAATGCTGAAATCCGCCATAGAACGGGTTCCGCACATAGAAGGGATCGAACTGGTGGGCACCTGGGACATCCGGCCCGACAATGTAGGTGACATGAAATCACGCCTCTCCGATGCCGGCATTGCCTGCGCCAGCATCATTCCCGACACCTTTACTGTTCCCGAATTCGGAAAGGGAAGTATTACCAATATTGATGCAGGCATCCGCAAACGCGCATACGATTACCTGCACCAGATGAGCGAAGTGGCGCTCGAAATGAATTGCGGAATTGTCAATCTCTGGCTGGGGCAGGATGGATATGATTACCTGCTGGCAACTGATTACAACCAGGAGCGCGACTGGCTGACCGAAAACACGGCAAAACTTGCAAAGGAATTCCCGGCCTTAAAATACGCGCTCGAATACAAACCGAAGGAGCCCCGCAATTTCTCCTATCATGCCCGCATGGCCGATACCATCCTGGCCGCAAAGGAAACAGGCTGCGATAACGTGGGGGTCACCATCGATACCGGTCACAGTTTCTATGCCGGCGAAAATGTGGCCGAGGCCGTGGTCCTGGCTAAACGCGCGGGTGACCTGTTATTCCACATGCACTTCAACGATAACCATGGCAGCTGGGACGATGATATGATTGTGGCCAGTGTTCACTTCACCGTTTATGTTGAACTGTTATTCTGGTTAAAGAAAACAGGGTATACCGGATGGATTTCAATGGATCAGTATCCTTACCGCGAAGACGCAGTGGATGCCATTTCCGAAAGCATTTTATGGGTAAAGAAATTTGACCAGATCGTTGAAACCTATTACACCGAGATCGAAGCACTGATAAAAGAAAATGATGCAGTCAGGACCTCCCGCTTCCTGCGTAAACTGATTGCCTGATCCCCTTTTTATTGCCATATAAACTTACTGCATGACCAGATTATTTCCCCGGGTGCACCTGCTCCCTTTACTCATAACTTTTCTCCTGGTAACCGGTGCTGCAACAGCTACGTATTCGCAGTCGGCCGTACGGATCACCAATCTCCGCTGCAATAATGCTACCAATCCCCTGGGCATCGATGCGCCTGCACCACAATTCAGCTGGGAATATGTTTCTGCTGCGCGCAACTTCCGTCAGTCTGCTTATCAGGTACTGGTATCCGATTCGCGCGAGCAGCTGGACAATGGCAATGTATGGAACAGCGGAAAAATTTCTTCCGCCCAGTCATCCGGCGTTGTGTACAAAGGTCCCGCATTGAAGAGCCGTCAGAATTATTTCTGGAAGGTTAAAACCTGGACGGGCGACAAAGAGATCAGTTCACATGAGACCGCAAACTTTGAAATGGGTTTACTGCAGCAGTCCGACTGGGGCGGCGACTGGATGGGTTTCCCATCGGGCTGGATCGGTCGTGTACATTATTTCCGTCGCGTGTTCTCCTTCGGCAAGGAAGTGGCGAAGGCCCGGGCCTATGTGGCTGCTGCAGGGTATTATGAGCTCGAAGTAAATGGGAAAAAAGTGGGCGACTATGTACTTGATCCCGCCACGAGTGATTTTTCAAAACGTGTTTATTACAGCACCTACGATATCAGGGATTTTATAAAAAAAGAAAATGTGATGGTGATCGGCGTGGCACCAGGCTGGTACGGTATGCCGAAGATGAAGATGCAACTGGAGTTCACCTTCACCGATGGCACGCAGGAAATAATTCCGTCCACCGGCATCCGCAACGTTACACTTGGACCAGTCATTTCTTCGGGCATCCTTGATGGTGAAGTATATGATGCCCGCGAGGAAAAGCCGGAATGGGCTTTGCCGACCGACACTATTATCAAGGGCCTTCCAAGCCAGCACTGGGGCGTGGCGCCGGTTGTAGAGGCGCCGGGAGGTTTTATGGCTGCACAGCAACTGGAACCGATCAGGGTAATGGAATCATTCCACCCCATCGCTATCAACGAAGTGAAGCCCGGTGTGTTTGTCATTGATGCCGGCCAGAATATGGCAGGCTGGTTACATATTAAAGTGAACGGGGCAAGGGGCCAGAAAGTGACCATGAAGTTTTCAGAAACTTTGTATGATAACGGAACAGTGAACCAGGAAAACCTGCGTACTGCCTGGGCAACCGATACCTACATTATGAAAGGAGGTGGTGCCGAAGAATGGGAACCACGGTTTACGTATCACGGGTTCCGTTACATCCAAGTCGAGGGGCTGACAGCAAAACCTGCGCTTGCTGATTTTACCGTAAAAAAAGTGCGTTCATCCGTGGAGGAAGCGGGCAGTTTCACCTGCAGCAATGACCTGCTGAACCAGATCAACCAGATGGTGAAACGAACGGAAGCGAGTAATATGCACAGCATACCGACCGATTGCCCGCAACGGGATGAACGCATGGGCTGGCTGAATGACCTGACAGTGCGGATTGAGGAGGCGATGTATAATTTCAACCTGCACCGGTTTTATGCCAAATTTATTGAAGACGTTGCCGACACCCAAAACGAAAACGGCGAAATCACCGATACAGCACCGTACAAAGTAGGAGGTAAGCCGGCCGATCCTGTTTCAGCCAGTTTCCTGCTGCTGGCTTACAAAAGTTATGAATACTATGGCAACACGGAGATCATTGTAAAAAATTATCCGAAGATGAAAGCGTGGGTGGATTATATCGCCACCCGGACAAAAAATGGAATTGTCGATTACAGTTATTATGGTGACTGGTCACCCCCGGCCGAATTTGGCCAGAAGGGGTATGGATACGGTGCCATATCAGTGAACACACCGGGTGACCTGATGTCGACCGGGTACCTTTACTACTGCGCCAACCTGCTTGCACGTATGGCTGCGGTCACCGGCAAGGATGCAGATAAGGCGACCTACGATGCCCTCGCGGCAACTACCCTGAAAGCTTTCAATGATAAATTCTGGGATGAAAAAGCGGGCGGTTATGGTTCCAATAACCAGTCGTGTAATTCATTTGCCTTATTCCTCGGCGTGGTCAGCAAGGAGCGGATCCCGCGTGTGGTCGATAACCTGGTTAAAAATGTAGAGAAATACAATTATCATCTCACCACCGGAAACCTTTGTACCAAATACCTGCTGGAAGCGCTCACTGAATATGGACATGCGGATGTGGCCTATAAAATTGCCACACAGCAAACCTATCCCAGTTGGGGTTATATGTTGTCCAAAGGCGCTACCACGCTGTGGGAGCGCTGGGAGTATGAGACGGGCGGATCGATGAACTCGCATAACCATCCGATGATGGGATCCGTTGGATCGTGGATGTACAAGTATATCCTTGGTATACTGCCGGATATCGAGCATCCGGGTTTTGAACAATTTATTATCCGTCCCTATATCCTGCAGGACCTGCAGTTTGCCAGTGGCGAATACAAATCAGTGAAGGGGCTGGTGAAATCGGCCTGGAAAAAATCAGGCAGTTCACTCGAGCTCAATATTTCAGTGCCGGCCAACACAACAGCCACTGTCTTTATCCCAACAAAAGATGCCGGCTCCATCAGGGAGAATAAAACAAAGGTCAAAGGCAATAAGAATTTCAGGTTCCTCCGCATGGAAGAAGGGGCAGCCGTTTATGAAATAGGCTCCGGCGATTATTCATTCACTTCTAAATGGTAATATGATGAAGTCACTGATGATGATACTGCTGCTTGCCGGCAGTACAGCTACCGTGCGCGCACAGCAGCAGGAAAATTTAAGTACCGGGTCGCTCGACCTGGTGGGGGTCGACCAGTTTGGCCGCACCGTTTCCCCAATTGGCGGGTTTAAGGAAAAAAAACAGGTCGGTATTTTTTACTGGCCGTGGATCGGACAGCCGTTTGCTTCCGGGGCGTACGATGC
>SDZZ01000483.1 GCA_004173255.1 Chitinophagaceae bacterium
GTGTTACGCAGGATGTTGCTGGATTCATTAAAACCAGGAACAGTACTGTGGGACAGTCATTTTATTTCAATGGAAGCCGGACAGTCAATGGATGCTAAATCTCGTATGAACCCGGGAACCATGCTAAGAGACAGCCGGGAGAATCCGAAAGAAGCTAACCAGAGCGATCATCAGGGCTGGACCATGCATTTTAAAAACGGCAGTTCAACCTATGCTGACCTCGTGATCGCAGCAGACGGAGCCAACTCAAAACTCCGTCCGTATGTGACCGACATCAAACCATTCTTTTCCGGAATCACCATGCTGGAAGGCAATGTCTATGACGCGGAAAAAAAGGTCCCCAACATTTCTGCCTTGCTGAAAGGCGGTAAGATCATGGCCTTTGGAAACAAACAGGACATCCTGATGGGACAAAAAGGAAACGGCGAGATTGGATTTTATGCGAGTTTTTATTCCGACGAAGATTGGGCAAAAACCAGCGGAATAAACTTTTCGGACAACGAAGCCATGCTCTCCTGGTTTAAAAAGGAATATGCCGGATGGAGTCACGTATGGGACGAACTGTTCCTGCAGGCAACAACACCGTTTATCCCCCGGCCAATCTATTGCATACCATTTGACCAGGCATGGGAACCGTTACCCAATCTTACGTTACTGGGAGATGCAGCGCATGTGATGCCGCCCTTTGCAGGCGAGGGAGTAAACATGGCGATGCTGGATGCATTGGAGTTAAGTGAAGTTTTCGCCTCACCAGGTGTCAATTCCCTGCACCACGCAATCGCGCAATACGAAATATCGATGCGGAAACGAGCATCATCCATCGCAAAAGAGTCATTGGAAAACGGACAACGCATGCATGCAGAAAATGCCCTGGAAACAATGCTTGATTTTTTCCAGGGCAAATAAACATCGCGCCATGTGATTTTTTTCTACGACCCTGAGCTACTCAACCTTCTATGATTTACCAGGCACCGCAGGTCGCACTTCGATCTTGCTTGGTAACGTACGCGGATTCATTTCCAGCAACCCAACCACCATTTCACCGATATCTTCCGGCTGTATTTTCCAGGCATCTTTTTCAGTGACCTGGTGATCGCCGAAAGCGGTGGCCACCGAGCCGGGCATGATGGTGGTCACTTTGATTCCATGTTTACGGACATCCAGCATCAATGCCTGGGAAAAGCCCACCAGTCCGAATTTGCTGGCATTGTAAGCGGTACCATTTTCAAAAAAGTTGGTACCTGCCAGGCTTGCGATGGTAATAACGTACCCCTTCGACGCCTTCAAGGCGGCCAGGGATGCTTTCACGGTATTAAACACACCAGTCAGGTTAGTGTCGATGGTATCGTTCCACTGTTCTTCGGTCAGGTCTTCAAAACCGGCAAAATGTCCGACGCCTGCATTAGCAATGGTCACGTCCAGCTGCCCGAAATGATCAAGCACCGCCTGTACAGCTTTCTTTTCGGACTCCATGCTGGCAACATGCGACTCAAGGGCAAGCACCCTAGATGAATCCGCGCCCAGGGTTTTTGCGGCATACTGGGCCGACTTCAGCGAGCGGCTGGTAATTGCCACTTTCATACCTTTTTCGAGTAGCGATTTGGCAACGCCGAGACCAATTCCTTTACTGCCGCCAGTTATATAGGCGACTTTATCTTTAAGTTCATTCATAATAATCAATAACAAGGGTGATTGTTAAATTGTTTCATCTTCCGGTTGCAAACTTTGCACCATTTACAGCCGCTCATCAAAAGCCATCGGAATTGTTTAGTTTTAGCATCCCAGGCCTACAGGCCTTCCAAACCAAACGTAACACCCCCGACATGTCAAAGAATCGTTTACCCCTGCTGGTTGCAGTGCTCCTGCTCAGCACCTCTTTTCTTCCTGCCCAGAACACCACGGACACCCGTCTGCTCTGGCAACCCGCCATCAGCAAGGATCTTATTGCGTTTGTATACGCCGAGGATATCTGGGTGGCAAACAAAGACGGATCCAATCCGCGACGCATGACTATCAGCCAGGGTGTGGAATCAAACCCGCTTTTTTCACCGGACGGAAGTATGCTTGCATTTTCCGGCCAGTACGATGGCAATACCGATGTATTTGTTATGCCCGTAACGGGAGGTGTGCCTAAACGACTGACCTGGCACCCCGGGACGGACCGCGCACTTGACTTTACCCCCGATGGAAAACAGGTGTTGTTTGGTTCGCAGCGTAACAGTTTCACCAACCGTTTTGCCCAGTTATTTACCGTTGATATAGCCACCGGTGCGGAGGTTCAGTTGCCGATTCCCAATGCAGCCTGGGCTTGTTACAGCCCCGATGGAAAAAGTATCGCTTATACTCCGCTCTCCGATCGTTTTGAACAGTGGAAACATTATCGCGGCGGAACCATGAGCCGGATCTGGTTGTATGATATTGAAACCCGGCAGGTAGTCCAGATTCCAAAAGGAAAGGACGGCAGCAATGACTCAAAACCAGTCTGGAAAGGAAACAAGGTTTATTTCCGAAGCGATCGCGACGGGGAATTCAACCTGTATAGCTATGATCCCGCGGACAAAGCCGTCACAGCATTGACTCAATTCAATGATTTTCCTGTATCAAGCCTGGAAGGAAGCAACGGGCAGATCATATTTGCCCAGGCCGGTTATCTCCATGTTTATGATGTTGCTTCGGGCAAGGATTCGCGGATCAAAGTGCCGATCGCAACCGACCTGCTTGACCAGCGGACGAAGTTTGTTAAAGGTGACCAATATATAAGGAATGGCGGCATTTCACCTTCAGGTGCACGGCTGGTACTGGACTTCCGCGGGGAGATTGTTACCGTACCTACGCAGAAAGGCGATGTGGTTAACCTGACCAACACACCCGGCGTGCACGAACGTGAACCGGCGTGGTCACCGAATGGCAAGTCCATCGCGTATTTCAGCGATGCGTCAGGTGAATACACTTTACATGTACGGAACCAGGATGGCAGCGGGGAAGCAAAGAGTATCCCGTTAACCGGATCTGGTTTTTATGCAAAACTGCACTGGTCGCCGGATAGTAAAATAGTAGTTTTCGTTGACAACGGTCGTTCCCTTTATTTAACCGACATCGCAACCGGCAAAACGGTTAAGATTGCCACGGATGAACATTACGGTCCTGATAGTTTCCGCGAACTTTTCGGCTCATGGTCCTTCGATGGTAACCTCATTTC
>SDZZ01000484.1 GCA_004173255.1 Chitinophagaceae bacterium
GTGGTGCCGGCCGGACTGGATAGTTTCTTCCTGGAAATAGGCGTGCCGGTTGAACCCGGTCAGTTCCTTGAACAAAAGCCGCCAACTGAGGAACAACTGAAAAAATTAAAAGCCGCGGCTGAACGTTATGGCCAGCATTTATTCCCACCCGACTATCTCGATAAAAAATAGGGTACAGGGAATCAATCCGGAGGACTGCCCGACTCAACCAATCAAAGAGCACGGTGTCCGGTAACAGGATACTCTGGCGAAATATTTGTTGTCCAAACTGTCTCGTCAACCTTAAAACTTATCATATGGACAGCAAAACCCTTTGTGAATATTTTATCGCAGAAATAAAGTCCGAAACTGAATCAACACGTCAGTGCCTTGAACGGATTCCCGAAAGTCTCTTTGAATACAAGCCACATGAAACGTCCATGAAGATGGGTTACCTTACCCTGCTGGTGGCCGAAATCCCGGGCTGGATCAGTGCCATGATCAAAGACTCGGTAATTGACCTGGCTACCTATCCGCACATGAAATTTACCGATACTGCCTCACTGGTGAAACAATACGAAAGCAGCGTTAAGGACGCCATCAGCGCACTGGAAAATATAACCGAAGAACAGGTGAAAAAAGAATTCGAACTGCAGCAGCAGGGCACAACGGTATGGAAGGTGGGCAAGATCCAGGGTCTTGGCGAAACAATCAACCACTGGGTGCATCACCGGGGCCAGCTGACCGTTTACATGCGCATGAACGGGATCAAAGTGCCTTCAATCTATGGCCCATCGGCCGATGACCGGTCCTTTTAACCACCTGCCGTCGAAGCCGTCTGCATAAACCGGTTTAGCGCCGTAACATTCCTGTTGCTTTCCCCACGGCCGTGTAACCGGCCATAAAATACATGCAGCAATATGCCAGTTGGATCAAAAAGCCCCCTAATTTTAAGAAGGATCCACAACTGCTACATGACTAACGACTCCACCATTGGCAACAATGACCACCCCTTTCTGCGGGGTGGTGGGCTTACAGGTGAACTGTTGCGGTCCATGGACTTTTCCAGCCACCCTATCGGTGATCCGGGGCAATGGCCGGATGCACTTAAAATCAGCGTCAGCAACCTGCTCGCCTGCCCCTTCGCAATGGGTATTGCCTGGAGTGATCGCCTGTTCCATTTTTACAATGATGCATTTATCCCGCTCATGGGCTGGAGTAAACACCCATCCGCCCTCTGCAGTAATGTGCAGGATGTGTACCCCGAATCATGGCACCTGCTTGGTCCCATGTTTAACCGCGTGATGAAGGGAGAATCGATGCACTTTGAAGATATGCTGATCCCGAGTGAACGGCATGGACAGATGGAAGACTGCTGGTTTGATTTTTCATACAGCCCCATCCGCGACCTGGATGGACGGGTACGCGGGATACTGGTGATCACTATTGAGACAACGCAGAAGCTGCGGTATGAGCAGCAGCTTCGTTCAAGCAGCGAGGAACTGAAAACTTCCAACGAGGAACTGACCGATACGGTTAAACAACTGGACGAAGCCGAACGGAGCGTAAGGAATATTATCCTTCAGGCCCCGGTGGCCATGTGTATGCTGCTGGGTCCCGATTTCAAAATGGAAGTGGCAAATGATATGATGGTTAAACTACTGGGAAGGCCGGCGGCTGAAATCATGGGTCGTCCGGTGTTTGACGCCGTTCCCGAAGTAGCCGGTCTTGGCCTTGAACAGTCACTCTACGAGGTGTACCAGCACGGCACCACCTTCCGCGCAAATGAACAGAAACTGGAGTTGTACCGCGATGGCGGTAAAGAAGTTGTGTACCAGAACCTGGTCTATGAACCTTATCGCCACAAGGACGGTTCAATTACCGGCATCATTGCGATTGCATCGGATGTAACCGACCAGGTTTTATCGAAGAAGATCCTGAAAGAAACATATGAACAGTTGCGCATCGCTGTTGCGACCGCTGAAATGGGCACCTTCAAGGCCAACCTGCGAACAAGGTTGATGAGCCTGTCGGACCGCGGCAGTGAAATTTATGGACTGCCAGCCGGCGTTGAACAAAAATTTGAAAACATGATGGCACTGGTAGTGCCGGAGTATCATCAGAAGCTGAAGGAAGCCGGACGCGCGGCAATAGAAAATATGCGCCCGTTTGAAATGGACCTGGAGATCCAGCCCCCGGGTTGTACTGATCGCAAATGGATCCGCGCCACCGGTATGATCAATCATGACAAGGCCGGTTTTCCATCCCATATCACCGGGACCCTGCTGGATATCACCGAGCGAAAACTGGACGAACTGCGCAAGAATGATTTTATCGGCATGGTGAGCCATGAATTAAAAACACCACTTACTTCCATTTCGGCAGTACTGCAGATGGCCCAGGTGAAACAGGAGAAACCGGATGAAGCCTTCCTGCAATACGCTATGCAAAAAGCCAGCGCGCAGGTAAAACGCATGGCCAAACTGATCAACGGCTTCCTCAATATTTCAAGGCTGGAATCGGGAAAAGTGCATCTCGACAAAACCCGGTTCAAAATGGATGACCTGATCCATGAGGTAATCGATGAACTCAAGTTTACCAGTAAAGGACAGGAGATCACTTTATCCACCTGCTCCTCTATAGAAGTCGAAGCCGACCGCGAAAAGATCGGCTCCGTGCTCAACAACCTATTGACCAATGCCATCAAATACGCCAACTCGCCCTCACCAATTGAACTGACCTGCGTGTCGGAGGATGACCGGGTCACCATTTCTGTAAAAGATGAAGGGATCGGGATCTCTGAAACAGACCAGCCCAGGATTTTTGAACGGTATTACCGGGTGGATAACCAGCAGATGAATAAAGTAACCGGCTTTGGCATCGGGTTGTACCTGAGCGCGGAGATCATACACCGGCATAATGGCTCCATCGGTGTACAAAGTGTGCCAGGCAAAGGTTCCACATTTTATTTCAGCCTGCCGCTCCCCTGACAGTCGATTATTACCTGTAAAATGCCCGATCCATCACATGAACGTGGTACCTGCGTGAGCCCGGATTTCATTACCTTAACTTCAAACTTTTGCCAATGGCTATTCCTCCGATCATGATTGCACTGCCTGGCGGCAGCAACGGCCTGGCGATGATGCAGGAACGAACGCAGGCAGGTATGGTGTTGTAACTCACGAAAAAACCACGGCAATGATGCAGCTTAAGCAAC
>SDZZ01000485.1 GCA_004173255.1 Chitinophagaceae bacterium
ATCATTATCGGTATTGCGACCATTAACTTTTTCAAAGCCCGGTATAACCGGAATAACAGCGACCGCCTCAGCCGAACCATGAAGATCATGGTGAACGAAATGGAAAAACGGATCATTGATGAGGAAACGGTGGGCGATACACTGCTTAGTCTTACCGATTCAGTGGCCAATTATTCCTTGCAGGGCCTGGTCGACGAAGTATCCGATATACATGGGGTGGACGTAAACGTTTACGACCTTAACGGGGACCTGAAAGTTTCGTCCGAGGCGAATGTTTATACCAAGGGCGTACTGAGTGAAAAAATGGAACCGGAGGCTTTTTATCACCTCAGCCGCCTCAACCAGGTGGAGCACGTACAGCAGGAAAATATTGCGAATCTTTCTTACCTCAGCATATATGCCCCCGTGCGTGATGAAGAGGGCAGGGTGTATGCGTATCTCAGTATCCCTTATTTTACTTCACAGCCGGAACTGAACCAGGAGATTTCCAATTTCATTGTAACGATCATTAACCTGAATGCCTTTATCCTGCTGGTGGCGGGTCTGATTGCGTTATTTATTACCAACAGGATCACCAGGTCATTCTCTATCATCAGCAACAAGATGAAAGAGGTGAACCTTGGAAGGCTGAATGAGGAGATTGAATGGAACCGTGATGACGAAATCGGCGACCTGGTGACCGAGTACAACAAGATGGTGGCCAAACTGGGGGAAAGTGCGGAGGCGCTTGCTAAGACGGAGAGGGAAGGAGCCTGGAGAGAGATGGCGCGGCAGGTGGCCCATGAGATCAAGAACCCGCTGACCCCGATGAAGCTGAGTATGCAATACCTGCAGAAGGCGATAGCCAGTGACCATCCGAATGTAAAGGAACTTTCGGGTAATACGGCGCGTACGCTGGTGGAACAGATCGATCACCTGTCAAAGATCGCTGCTGACTTTTCGCAGTTCGCCAATATCAGTTATACGAATGCCGAGGAGTTTGACCTGCATGATGTGCTTCGCTCGCTGCAGGAGCTGTATGCTTCCAACGAGGATATCCGGTTCGACTGGGAACCGGTCGGGACGCGTATTGTAGTGCATGCTGACAAAACACAGATGAACCGGCTTTTCACCAACCTGTTTGCCAATGCTATACAGGCCTGTCCGCAGAACCATTGCCACATTGTTGTGACCGAAGCGCTCACCGAGGCGGGTGTTATGATCAGCGTAAAAGATAACGGGGAAGGGATCGCTGATGAAATGCGTTCGCGGATCTTTATGCCGAATTTCACGACGAAGTCATCGGGAACCGGGTTGGGGCTGGCTATGTGTAAGAGCATAGTGGAGCAGGCAAAGGGCAGGATCTGGTTTGAAACGGAAACCGGCGTGGGCACTACGTTTCATGTGGAGCTGCCGCTGGCGTATTAACGGGTTGTCGCCCTGATAGGATCTGTTGTCATCCTGTAAGGAGCTGTTGTGATCCGTAGGGATCTGTTGTCATCCCGTAGGGACCTGTTGTTATCCTGTAAGGATCTTGTCATCCCGTAGGGACCGTTTGTCATCCCGTAGGGATCTGTTGGACCTTTAACGATCAACTGATCGAAGCACCTTTGCCAGCTACGCCTACAATTGCTTAAACAGTCTCCGCTCCTCCAGAAACGTTTCAAACTCTTTTAATGAAAAGCTGCTCAGGTTTCCTTCTTTGGTAAGCCCGCCTTTCTGCGCAGCCAGCACGCCGTATTTCACATCCGCAAATCCTTCCAGGTGGTGGGCATCCGGGTCAATGGAAATCAAAACTCCCTTTTCACGTGCTTTGGGGATCCAGCTGTAGTCAATATCAAGGCGACGGGGATGGGCATTGAGTTCTATCACTACGCGGTTGGCCTCACAGGCATCGATGATGGCTTCATGGTCGATGGGATAACCACGACGACTCAGCAGCAGCCTGCCCGTGAGGTGGCCAAGGATGGTTACATACGGATTGCTGATTGCCTTTAGTAGTCGTGCCATCGCTTTATCCTGCGGCATCTTCAGGTTACTGTGAATCGATGCAATGACCAGGTCGAAGCTTGCGAGCACATCGTCGGAGTAGTCCATCGAGCCATCATTGAGTATGTCGCATTCGATACTCTTGAAAATGCGGAACGGTGCCAGCTGCTGGTTGAGCCGGTCAATTACCTCGTGCTGCTCGCGGATGCGTTGCTCGCTCAGTCCCTTGGCGTAGGCAGCGGCTTTGGAGTGATCAGAAAGCACCAGGTATTCAAACCCTTTTGCGATACATTCCCTGGCCATTTCTTCAATGCTGTTGGCTCCGTCACTCCAGTCGCTATGGTTGTGGATGATGCCCTTAATATCGGTTACTTCAATAACCGGCGCCGGTTCCCGAATCAGGAACTCATCGATGATCTCCGCACGTTCGCGGAGATAGGGAGGAATGAATGGAAGTCCGGCCTGTTCAAACACGGCTTCTTCGGTGGAGCTATAATTTACCGAAGGGAAACGTTCATTGAAAGTTGCCACAAACGCTGCTGACCCCGTAGTATGGAACAGTTGTTTTGTAAGCGATGAACCACCGGTGTAAAGTTTAAGCCGCAACCCGTTTTTCAGTTTGTAAAAAAGGCTTCCCGGAGTTTCTTCAATGAGTTCAGGTGGCTGGGCCGTTATGAATTTCGGTTTGACCGTTTCATTGTTTTCCAACACTACAAATTCCATTTCTTCAATGGTCAGTTCATGGCGTCTGAACGCACCGGTTACATGTACTTTTTCAGGCGAAAATAATTTTTTTAAATAGCCGTCAATTTGCGGAAAAATGGCTTCGATCTGTGAAAAAAGGAAGGATCCCTGGTTCTGGAAATAAAATTCGATGGATTCCTGGACGTTCAATTGTGTCTTTTCCCCGAAGCCTTTAAACCTTGTCAACCGGTTTTCATTACATGCATAAAGCAGTTCGCCAACCGATTCAATTTCCATTTCTTTCCAGATGGTATTGATTTTTTTTGGCCCGATTCCTTTTATGTTGAGCATCTCAATAACACCTGCCGGTGTTTTTAAAATGTATTCCTGCAGTATTTCAAGATGGGATGTCTCGAGCATTTCCATCACTTTATTTCCCACACTTCCGCCAACCCCTTTCTGCTGGAAGATCTCTTCTTTTGATAAATCTTTCAGTTGCAGCGTAAGGTTTTCTATCTGGAAAGCCGCTATGGAGT
>SDZZ01000486.1 GCA_004173255.1 Chitinophagaceae bacterium
TTGCCGATCAGGATCAGTTGCCGGCAGCGGCAGCTTCTTCCTTCTGCTTGCGGGCAAACTCGGAACGGATCACGTTCAACGCACCACCTGCCTTGAACCACTCGATCTGCTGTTCATTGTAGGTGTGGTTCACTTCGATCACATCCTTGGTGCCATCCGAATGGTTCAGTTCCACACGGAGTGGTTTGCCGGGCGCAAACGTAGTCAGCGTTTCGATATCGATATTATCGTCTTCCTGCACCTTGTCGTAATCCGCCTTATCAGCGAAGGTGAGTGCAAGCATACCCTGTTTCTTCAGGTTGGTTTCATGGATCCTTGCGAAGCTGCGCACCAGGATCGCACGTACACCGAGGTGACGTGGCTCCATCGCTGCGTGCTCACGGCTTGATCCTTCACCATAGTTTTCATCACCCACCACAATGCTGCCGATATTGGCCGCTTTGTAAGCGCGTGCTGTTGCCGGTACCGGTCCGTATTCACCAGTCAGCTGGTTCTTTACGTTATCTGTTTTATCATTATAAAAGTTCAATGCACCGATCAGCATATTGTTGCTGATATTATCGAGGTGACCGCGGAATTTCAACCACGGACCCGCCATGGAAATGTGGTCAGTGGTACATTTACCACGGGCCTTGATCAGCAGTTTCAACCCGAGCAGGTCGGTACCTTCCCATGGGGCAAACGCTGAAAGCAGCTGCAGGCGCTGGCTGTCGGGGCTTACAATAATTTTGATCTCGTTGCCATCTTCCGCCGGTGCCTGGTATCCCGCATCCTCCACCGCAAAACCTTTCGGTGGCATTTCATAACCGGTCGGTTCTTTCAGCAACACTTCCTGGCCGTCCTTGTTGGTTAATTTATCAGTCAGGGGATTGAATGCTATAGTACCCGCAATGGCCATTGCCGTTACAATTTCAGGGCTGGCAACAAACGCGTGGGTCGATGCAAGGCCATCATTCCTTTTGGCAAAGTTGCGGTTGAAGGAGGTGATGATCGTGTTCTTCCTGTTGGGATCGTCGATATGACGCGCCCACTGGCCGATGCAGGGTCCGCAGGCATTTGCCAGTACCACACCACCAACGCTTTCAAATGTATTGATAAACCCGTCGCGTTCGATGGTATAACGTACCAGTTCCGAACCAGGGGTGATAGTAAATTCCGATCTTGCCGAGAGGCCCTGGCTCACCGCATCTTTTACGATGGAAGCCGATCGGCTGATATCTTCATACGAAGAGTTGGTGCAGCTTCCGATCAGCGCTACTTCCAGTTTTTCCGGCCATCCGTTTTCTTTCACTGCTTCTGCCATTTTCGAAATCGGGGTAGCGAGATCAGGGGTAAATGGCCCGTTCACGTATGGTTCCAGCGTATCAAGGTTCAGCTCGAGCACCTGGTCATAATATTCAAGCGGATTAGCCACCACTTCTTCATCCGGACGCAGGTAATCCCTGATTCCGTCGGCCAGTGCAGCCACTTCGGCGCGTGAAGTACCGGACAGGTAATCACTCATTTTTGTATCGTAAGCAAAGACCGAACAGGTTGCACCGATTTCGGCACCCATGTTACAGATCGTACCCTTTCCGGTGGCGCTGATCGTGTCAGCACCCGGTCCGAAGTATTCCACAATGGCACCGGTACCGCCTTTTACGGTCAGTTGTCCGGCCACCCAGAGGATAATATCTTTTGCCGAAACCCAGCCACTCATGCGACCGGTCAGTTTCACCCCTATCAGTTTCGGCATCTTGAGTTCCCATGGTAATCCGGCCATCACGTCCACCGCATCGGCCCCACCCACACCGATCGCAACCATACCCAGCCCACCCGCATTCGGGGTGTGTGAGTCGGTCCCGATCATCATACCACCAGGGAATGCATAATTTTCAAGTACCACCTGGTGGATGATCCCTGCACCCGGTTTCCAGAAACCGATGCCGTATTTATTTGAAATGGAAGAAAGGAAATCGTAAACCTCTTTGTTGACTTCATTGGCGGTGGCCAGATCCTGCACTGCGCCTGCCTTTGCCTGGATGAGGTGATCACAGTGTACGGTGGATGGAACCGCTACCCTGCTGCGACCTGCTGTGCTGAATTGTAACAGGGCCATCTGCGCTGTTGCATCCTGCATCGCTACGCGGTCCGGCGCAAAATCGACATAATCCTTTCCCCTTGAATACGGCTTTTCAGGCTGCGCGGCGTAGAGATGGGAGTATAAAATCTTTTCTGCAAGCGTAAGTGGCTTTCCGGTAAGTTTCCTGGCGGCGTCCACTTTGCCAGGCATTTCAGCATAGAGCTTCTTAATCAGGTCGAGGTCAAATACCATGAGGGCGTTATTTAAATTGTCAGAATTACTGGGACCGAGGCGGGAGCCGGATGCCGGGAAGGATGTGGGAACACCACGTCGTAAGCACGCACCACCATGATCATCAGTACGTTTAAAGTGTTGCGAAATTAGGAAAAATAAGGGGTATATCCAATAGTTATACGGTGTCAGACGGGAATAAAACGGCTGGATTCAGTCCTGTTAAGCATTTCAATTTTCATTGTTTTTGCTATCTTAGCCTTATGAACCGGTTCAAAAGTTTTGTGGAGTGGAATGCTTACGGGGTATGCGCTGCTATCGGCGACCGCATGGGAATAGCCACCACCCGCATCCGGCAGTATTTTATGTACACCTCCCTCCTCACCCTCGGCTCACCCATTATCCTGTATATGGTGCTGGCTTTCTGGAGGAATATGCGCCGGTATATCACGGCTGCGAAAAGGAATCCCTGGTATTATTTGTAGGGTTGGGACCCGTTGATCCTTACAGGGTGCGAAGCACTTTCCCGGTTAAATCAGGTCTTTCAGGATCGTAATAACCTTGTCCACTTCCTCCGTTGTATTGTATTTACTGAAAGAGAAGCGTACCGTTACCAGGTTGGGATTGTTGTTGACGGCCCGGATCACATGTGAACCCTGGTCGGCCCCGCTGCTGCAGGCGCTGCCACCCGAAACGCAAACCTGCGCCATGTCCAGGCTGAACAGGATCATTTCCGATTTTTCGGTTTTTGGGAAAGCCGCGCTCAGTACTGTGTACAGCGAACGGCCATCAAAGTCGCCGTTGAACTGCACGCCCGGGATTTCCCTGCGCAGTGCGCCGATCATATAGTTTTTGAGGCCGAGTATATACGCGGTTTCTTCTTCAAGATTTGCA
>SDZZ01000487.1 GCA_004173255.1 Chitinophagaceae bacterium
GACATCTACTGGGCAGAAAAACACCTTGCCACCGCCCTTCCAAAGATGAAAAAAGCGGCCACCAGCCCGGACCTTGCTGCGGCTTTTGAAAAGCATACCGAAGAGACCAAGATGCACATCGCAACCCTGGAGCAGGTATTCGAGCTATTGGGCGAAAAGGCGGTTGCAAAAAAATGCGATGCGATGGCAGGACTGCTTGAGGAAGCCACAGGCATCATCGAAGATACCGATAAGGGCACCATGATCCGCGATGCGGGACTGATCCTTGCAGCGCAAAAGGTAGAGCACTATGAAATCGCCACCTATGGCACCTTAAGGGTATTTGCCGAAAACATGGGCCACACGGATGTGGTGGACCTGTTGAGCCAGACCCTGGAAAACGAAAAGGCGACCGATGTAGCGCTGACCACCATCGCCGAGGGCTTTGTCAACGAGCAGGCAGCAACAGAATAACATTACTTTCAAGGCATGGGGCCACGGGAAACCGCGGCCTTTTTGCGTTAGCTCAAATTCGAGGTCAACGATCAAAAAAAAAATCATCTCCACCATGAAATATAGGATTACAAAAATCGCGCTCGTCCTGGCAATGATCGCCACCGCGGGACATGCACAAAGGGGGCTTCCCCCAAAAGAATCGACCAGGCAGACCCTGGTCACCAAGTATCCCCAGCACCTTGACTTCCTTCCCCAGATGGTAAAGCTGCTTAAGGTCCCAGAGGGATTTCAGGTCAGCATCGCCGCCTCCGGACTTGGCAAACCAAGGATGCTCTACCAGGGACCAAACGGTTCGCTATATGTCACCCGTCGCGACGCAGGAGATCTGCTGATGCTCAAGGACAACGACGGTGACAACAAGTTCGAGGACCTTGTCACCGTGCTCTCTGATTTTAAGGGAGTACACGGCATTACCATCAAGGACAATTACTTGTACCTGGCCAACAATACCCAGGTGAGAAGATACCCGATGAAGCCAGATGGGATGCTCGGGGAAATGGAACTTTTGATAGACGACCTGCCCAATGGCGGACAGCACCCCAACCGCACGATAGATTTCGGCCCAGACGGCATGCTGTACATCAGCGTGGGCACGCTCTGCAACGACTGCAAGGAATCAGACAGGGAAGCGGCCACCATGCTACAGGTTGACCCGAAGACCTGGAAAAGAAAGATCTTTGCCAGTGGCCTTCGTAACACCATCGGCTTTGATTTCCATCCGGCAACCGGGGAAATGTGGGGCATTGATAACGGCGGGGACGGAAAGGGAAGCCACTGGCCGCCAGAGGAAGTGAACAAGATAGAAATGGGCGGAAACTACGGCTTCCCCTACGCCTACGGCAAACAGGAAGTGGACAAGACCAGAGAAGATCCCGCCGGCAACACCAAGCAGGAAGTGGCCAAGTTGACCAAACCATCGGTTCTTGAACTCACCGCACACCAGGCGCCGATCGGATTTACCTTTATCAACAATGCGGCCAACCTGCCAGATGGTTATGGCGATGACGGCTTTGTGGCCTGGCACGGCTCGTGGAACGCGGCCAGACCTGTCGGCTTCAAGGTCCAGCGAATCATGTTCGAAAACGGGACCGCGGTAGGGACCGAGGACTTCCTGACCGGGTTTTTAAAGCCGGGATTCCCTATCTTCCACAGAAAGACCAGGTTCGGCAGGCCCGCAGGGCTCACCGTAACCCCGCAGGGCGTGCTCTATGTATCGGATGATGCCAACGGAGTGATTTATGCAGTCAAAAAAACAAGATAAGATGAAAACCAGATATATATTATCCACGACCATCGCAGCCGTACTGATCTATGGCTGCGTCTCACAGCAACCGACCCAGCGCATCGAGTTTATGGCCGATGAGGCCTATCCAGAGGGCGTAGCCTATGACAGCACTGCCAATGTCTATTATGTAAGCTCGGCAAGGCTGGGCACTATCGGAAAGGTTACCCCGCAGGGCACCTACTCCACCTTATACTCGGACAATAGCCTAAAGTCTACCTATGGCGTAAAGGTTTACGGCAACAAGGTACTGGTCGCGGCCGGGGATGCCAATTACAGCAAGTTCACCTCGCCAGATACGCGCACCAAAATGGCAAGATTGCTTGCCATCGACAGCCAGTCCGGGAAAAAACTGATGGACGTAGACCTGTCTCAACTTCTGCCGGGCAAACATTTCCCGAACGATATCGCAATTGATCCGCAGGGCAATATGTACATCACCGACAGCTTTGCCCACGGGATCTACAAGGTCAGCCCGGACGGCAGGGCGAGCGTATTTGCCAGGGACAAAATGTTCGAGACCATGGGCGTTGGCCTCAACGGAATCGTCTACCATCCTGATGGCTTTCTGCTGGCCAGTAACACCGGCACAGGACAGGTCTATAAAATCGACATCCAAAACCCATCGAAGGCGAGCAAGGTACTGGTCGACCAGTATTTCCTTGGTGCGGATGGCCTGTTGCTTGATGACAACAACCACCTGACCGTGGTCGTGAACGGAGGGAACGATAAGATCTTCCGCTTGGAAAGTACCGATGGTTGGCAAAGTGCAAAGGTATCTGCCAGCACGTTGGCCTCGGACAGGTTCACCTATCCATCGACCGCTACACGGTTCCAGAACAGTACCTGGATAATGAATGCCAAATTCTCGGAACTGGTGGATTCCAACAGCGTACCATCCAAAAACTTTGCCATCCAAAAGGCGGTTTTTAAGCCGCTTCCCAAACCAAAGGACTAAAAAATTAAACAGATAAAAACCTAATGATTGGTATATAAGTGAAGTAAAAAAAGTTATGCAGTATTATAGATATTTCTTGATAAGAAATTATCTTTTATCAGGTTTCAATCTTAAGACAAAGCGATTAAATGTGTTTTGATAAGAGCAAAGCTAAAAGATTAGTCATAAAACCTTTTAGCTTTATCTGTAAACATATTTAAAAAATACCTTGAACTAGGTTCCGAAATGAATATCTCCAGAATAAGGAAGTAAAGCAGCTTGTCTTGATTTCTTAACAGATTTAGCAACAAGTTTTTGGAACTTTCTTGAGGTACCTGTTAATCTACAAGGTAAGATTTTACCGTTGTCTGATACGAATTTTTTAAGTAATTCTGTATCTTTATAATCAATAGATTGGATTCCATTGGTCATGAAATAACATTTTTTTCTTTTTCTTTTATCCATTTTAC
>SDZZ01000077.1 GCA_004173255.1 Chitinophagaceae bacterium
CATTCCGTTTATTACTACGGGAGAACAGGAACCAAATATATTTGTTAATATTGTATTACAACCAATTATCTAAATATGGATAATAATTTTTCAGCACAGGTTAAGGAGATCATTTCATTCAGCCGTGAAGAAGCACTCCGGTTGGGAAATGATTTTATCGGAACCGAACATCTCCTGCTCGGGCTTATCCGGGAAGGGGATAACACGGCAGTCCGGATCTTGAAAAGCTTTAATGTTGACCTTTACGAATTACGCAAGGAAATTGAGCTTGCCGTAAAAGATAAAACAGGAAAGAACATCGCAAACATCAACAGCCTTCCGCTCACCAAACAGGCAGAAAAGGTGATCCGGGTAACGGTACTCGAAGCCAAGGCGCTGAAGAGCACTACCGTGGAAACGGAGCACCTGATGTTATCGATCCTCAAGAACAAAGAAAATATTGCTACACAAATCTTAAATCAGTTTGACGTGGATTACGACCTTTTTCGCCAGGAACTTGGCATCGTTAAATCGAATGATCCGAGAGCAGAATACACCGATGAGAATGATGACGATTTCGAAGATGAAAAAAAGTATTCGCAGTCGAAAGGATCCAAACAGACCGGTGCAGCAAAAAGCAAAACACCGGTACTCGACAATTTCGGACGGGATATAACCAAACTCGCCGAAATGGGTACCCTGGATCCGATCGTCGGTCGCGAAGCAGAGATCGAACGTGTTTCGCAGATCCTCTCCCGTCGGAAAAAGAACAACCCGATCCTCATTGGTGAACCGGGTGTGGGTAAAACCGCAATCGTCGAAGGCCTTGCCCTGCGCATTGTTCAGCGCAAAGTATCCCGTGTGCTTTTTGATAAACGCGTGGTATCGCTCGACCTGGCAGCACTGGTTGCAGGTACCAAATACCGCGGCCAGTTTGAAGAAAGGATGAAGGCTATCATGAATGAACTGGAAAAGAACCGCGACGTGATCCTGTTTATTGATGAGTTGCATACCATCGTTGGTGCAGGTGGTGCCAGTGGTTCGCTCGATGCCAGCAATATATTCAAGCCGGCACTTGCCAGGGGCGAACTGCAATGCATCGGCGCATCCACACTCGATGAGTACCGCATGTACATCGAAAAGGATGGTGCACTCGACCGCAGGTTCCAGAAGGTAATGGTAGATCCGCCAAGCGTGGACGAAACCATCCAGATCCTGAACAATATCAAATCCAAGTACGAAGATTACCATAACGTAACCTACAACCAGGAAGCTATTGATGCCTGTGTCAAGCTGAGTGACCGTTATGTAACAGACCGCCTGCTGCCCGACAAGGCCATCGATGTGATGGATGAAGTGGGAGCGAGGGTGCATTTGAAAAACATCAACGTACCGCAGAACATTGTTGATCTGGAAAAGAAGATCGAGGATGTAAAGAATGAAAAGAACAAGGTAGTGAAGAGCCAGAAGTTTGAAGAGGCTGCTTCCTTACGCGATACAGAAAAGAAACTGGCCGAAGATCTCGAAAAGGCAAAGAACGACTGGGAAGAGGAGAGCAAACACAAACGCTACCCGATCGATGAAGAGGCGATTGCAGAGGTGGTCAGCATGATGACCGGCATCCCGGTAAAACGGATGGTGCAGGCCGAAACTGACAAGCTCCGCAAGATGACCGACGACATGAAAGGCATGGTAATCGGGCAGGATGAAGCCATTTCGAAAGTGGTGAAAGCGATCCAGCGTAACCGCGTAGGGTTGAAAGACCCCAAAAAGCCGATCGGTACATTTATTTTCCTCGGTCCTACCGGGGTGGGTAAAACTGAACTGGCACGTTCGCTGGCCCGTCATATGTTCGACTCGGAAGACGCCCTGGTGCGGATCGATATGAGTGAGTACATGGAAAAATTCACGGTGAGCCGCCTTATTGGTGCGCCTCCGGGATACGTAGGATATGAAGAAGGCGGACAACTGACCGAACGCGTACGTCGCAAACCATACAGCGTGATCCTGCTCGACGAAATCGAGAAGGCACACCCGGATATCTATAATATCCTGCTGCAGGTGCTCGATGACGGGCAGCTGACCGATGGTCTGGGCCGCAAGGTGGACTTCAAGAATTCGATGATCATTATGACATCAAACATCGGGGTGCGTCAGTTGAAAGATTTCGGAGCAGGTGTTGGTTTTGCCACCAACTCGAAAATGGAACACGAAGACGAGGCAAACAAGGCAGTGATCGAGAAAGCCCTGAAGAAGACCTTCTCGCCCGAGTTCCTTAACCGGATCGACGATGTCATCATCTTCAACAGCCTGAGCAAGGAGAATATTTTCAATATCATCGATATCCTGATGAAGGGTGTAATGAAACGCCTCACTAATCTTGGTTTCAGCCTTTCACTGACCGAGGAAGCGAAAGCCTTCCTGGCCGACAAGGGTTACGATTCACAATTTGGTGCACGTCCGCTGCACAGGGCAATCCAGAAATACCTGGAAGACCCGCTGGCAGAAGAGATACTCAACACCAATGTGAAAGCAGGTGATGTACTGGAAGCAGACCTTGATGAAGAAAAAGGCTTACTGAAATTCACCTTCAAGCCATCAGAGGCGAAGTCAAAAGAATCCCAGGCTTAACACGAAGGTATTATTCGGAATAAATTGAAAAGGAGTGCTTTTATAGGCACTCCTTTTTTACTTTTGTTGCGGCTATGGCGAAGAAAATAATTATAACAATCGACGGATGGTCGAGCTGCGGTAAAAGCACACTCGCCAAACAGCTTGCGCGCAAACTCGGTCTGGTGTATGTCGACAGCGGGGCCATGTATCGAGCTATTACCCTGTATTTCCTGCGCAATCATGTGGACTGGACCAGCCACCGGGAAGTAACAAAGGCACTTGGTCTTATCCACCTCGATTTCCACTTCAATGAAAAAACGGAGTCGAGCGAAATTTTCCTGAACGACGAGAATGTTGAATATGTGATCCGTGACCTGGTGGTCGCAGAAAAGGTAAGTGATGTGGCTGCTATCCGCGAAGTGCGGGAGTTTGCCGTAGCACAGCAGCAGAAACTTGGGTCAAAAAAAGGGATCGTCATGGATGGCCGCGATATCGGTACCGTTGTTTTTCCCCATGCTGAATTGAAAATTTTCATGACAGCCGATAACGCCGTACGGGTGGAACGCCGTTTTAAAGAGCTGTTTGAAAAGAACCCGAACATTACCATCGAGGAAGTGAAGAACAACCTTGAAATGCGGGATTATATTGACTCACACCGTGAAGTCAGCCCTCTCCGTAAGGCCGATGATGCCATCGTGCTCGACAACACCCACCTTACAGAAGAGGAACAGTTCCAGAAAGCACTGAACTGGGCCAAGGAAAAGAGCCGGTGAAACATGGCCAGGCGAATGCCGTTGGACACATAAAGCAATTGTGGTTACGCCAAAAAAAAAGCGCCCTGTACAAGGCGCTTGTTTATTATTTTATACCGGACTGGTTATTCGCCACCAGCTGTTTTCTTCACATCGAGTAACTCAATTTCGAACGCCAATGTAGAGCCCCCGGGAATAGGTCCGTTATCAAACGCGCCATAGGCGAGGTTGTAAGGCACCCAGAATCTATACTTCGAACCCACGGGCATCAGCTGCAAACCTTCAATCCATCCCGGAATCACCTGCCTCAACGGCATTCTCAATGGTTCACCCCTTCCGTAGCTTGCGTCAAATTCAGTACCATCGAGTAATGTGCCACGGTAGTGTGCCACGAATGTATCAACTGCTGTTGGTTTAACGCCATCTCCCTGGCGGAGCACCTCATACTGTAGTCCGCTGGCAGTTGTTTTTACCTCGGGGCGTTGTTTGTTCCGGGCAAGGAATGCAATACCAGAATCGATGGCCGGCTTGGATTTGTCTTCCTGCATCTTCGACATCACCTGGTTCATTACTGCGTTGGCAGAAGCCTCATCAATCAACTTGGTTTTATTACCCATCACATCGTTGATGGCGCGCGAGACCAGGGCGGTATTTAATTGTTTGATTCCCTGCTGCTGGTAAAAACTGGCCACGCTGATACCAATGGCATAACTGGCCGAGTCATTCAGGTTTTTTAACGTTGGTGCGGCGGCGGCAGCAACGGGTTTAGTGGCCGGAGCCTTGGGTTTCGGCTTTGCGGGCGTCTGGGCGATCAGCGAACCCGAAACTGCGGTAAACATGATCAGTGAAAAACACTTATGCATAAGGATTATGATTAGTGGGCAAAAATAACCGGAGATCACCGCATTTCCGAACGTTGAACCGTTAAATTCGTCAAACCTTAATAATTAAACCGATGGAAAAATTTGTGCAGCCTGTCCAGGTGCGGTGGTCCGACCTCGATCCCAACCAGCATGTGCGTCATTCCGTGTACTACGACTGGGCCGCCACTGCCCGTCTGGCCTTCCTTTCAGGCAACGGCATCGACACCGGACTGCTCCGTACACTTGGTATCGGTCCCATCCTTTTCCGCGAAGAGGCCGTGTTCCGCAAGGAAATCAGGCTGGAGGACCAGCTGGAAATCCGCATTGAATTATCACGGTCACGGCGCGACTTTTCCCGCTGGTCCATCCGTCACGAGATCATAAAAAAGGATGGTACTGTATGCGCTGTCGTAACCGTTGATGCGGCATGGCTCGACCTGGCAAAAAGAAAACTCACTGCCCCTCCGACGCAGATCGGGGACATCTTTCCAAAAATGGCACAGTCCGAAGATTTTGAATGGAGTGATTAGGGTGGTGATGGAGCCATCGAGTTGTCATGGCGCAGCCCCTAGCGTTGTCATGGCGGAGCCCTTAGCGTTGTCATGGCGAAGCCATCTGGTTGTCATGGCGGAGCTATAGCGTTGTCATGGCGCAGCCATCTCATAGGCAGGACGTGCCGCTATTCATGCCAGCCACTTCACTTTATCCGGATTCTTCGACGCGTAGACATTCACCAGGTTCCTGATAAACAGGTTCTCCTTGTAAGGTGTCAGGAAATCCTTGAGCGCTTCCGGTTCACTGATGCTTACATCACCCGGAATATAACCCATGCCATAGAACTGACCTTTCCAGATCAGCACGCACGACTGGTCATCCATCTGCAATCCGCGCTCAACAATCGCATATGAACCGCGGGTATCATCGATGCTCCGCAGCGCCTCATCCACACGCTGGTTGTAATGTTCCGGCAACTCGGCGCCTTCACATGCCCCGCTGCAATTATATTCAGTTGAACCATCGCAGGGTTCGGATGATTTCTGTAAAAAGCACAACCTCGGACATAGGCCATGGGCGCGGATCAGCTGGCGCAGGGCCGACTGGGCTTCGGTCATCGTGGCATAACTGGTAAGCGACTGCACACCCTTCCTGGTTTTATCCAGTGCCAGCCGTTTGTATCCGTTCTGGTCCTCAAACAGGAACAGTCCAAACAATTGCTCCGGCCGTTTCTGCGATGAGTTGAATGCGGGCCAGAATTTTTTGATTTCGGTTGACTCCAGTATATGCGCCATCAGTTCGGTACCACAACTGGTAAAGCTGATGGCATGGGTATGTTTCAGGAAATTCTGCCGCTGGCGGCTGTCGGAGTTGGAACTGAAATGGCTGTTGACCCTGTACCTGATATTCTTTGCTTTACCAACATAGATCACCTTGCCCTTGGCATTGTGGAAATAATAAACCCCGGGTGTATAAGGCAATTTGTCAAAATGTTCCTTCGGTACATTCGGAGGTAACATCTGTTCCTTTGAATTCCTCGCCAGGCTTTTCGAAATAAAATTTTCCCTGTCGCCGGCCAGCAGCATTTTGAAAACTTCCACCGTTGCAGCAGTATCGCCACCGGCACGGTGCCGGTCGTTGATCGTTATGCCGAGCGACTGGCAAAGATTGCCCAGGCCATAGGAGGGAAAGCCGGGCAGGATCTTGCGGCTCATGCGAACCGTACATAATTTTTTTACATTCAGGTTGAAACCACAGGCGGCCAGTTGTGTGCGGATAAATGAATGGTCAAAGTTGACGTTATGGGCGATGAAAATGTTTGGCTGCAGGAGCTCGTACACTTTTTCGGCGATCTCTTCAAAATAGGGAGCCGATGAAACCATTTCATCCGTAATGCCGGTCATGGCCTGGATATAGCGGGGAATCTTCTGCCGCGGGTTCACCAGTGAGGTAAATACCCCGGTAGTTTTCTCACCGTCAAATACATGGATACAGATTTCCGTTATGCCGTTTGCAGAGGCATACCCTCCCGTCGTTTCTATGTCTACAATTGCGTACATGGTTGTGTGGATACAGAGGGCTAATTTCGTAAAAAATAAGCAGGTTGACGGAAGAAAAATTGCAAATGTTCAGGAACAGGCTGGTAAAGTTATTCAGGCACACCGGCAAACAGGCGAGGAAACAGGGCGTAAGCTGCTACCGGCTGTATGACCATGACCTGCCGGAGTTTCCGTTCTGCATCGAGTTTTATGGCGATCGCCTGTACGTGGCTGAGTACAAACGCCGGCATAACCTGCTGGAGGAGGAACATGAGATCTGGATTGAAAAAAGCCTGGAAGTGATGATGGAAATCCTGGAGGTGTCGCGCGAAAATATTTTCCTTAAACTCCGCCAGCGGAAAGCCGGCCGCCTGGGGCAATACCAGAAACTGGATGCAACATTGCATGAATTCGTGGTGCAGGAAAACGGGCTTCAGTTTATTGTAAACCTGAGCGATTACCTGGACACCGGGTTGTTCCTCGATCACCGCGTAACACGACAGCTGGTCAGGGAGCAGTCGGGAGGTAAAAAAGTATTGAACCTGTTCGCCTATACCGGTTCGTTTTCAGTGTATGCTGCGGCGGGGGGAGCGGACCAGGTAGCCACCGTTGACCTTTCAAAGACATACCTTGCCTGGGCCGAACGGAACATGAAGGCCAATGATTTTTATGATGCGGCAAAACAATCATTTGTGCATGCCGATGTTAAACAATACCTGAAAGGAATCCCGGCGGCCTCGTACGACCTCATCGTAATGGACCCGCCCACCTTCAGCAATAGCAAACGGATGGAAACTTTCCTTGACATCCAGGCCGACCACGTGGAACTGGTCAATGACTGTATGAACATCCTGAAACCCGGCGGGGTGCTTTATTTCAGCACTAACCTGCGCGATTTTGTCATCGATGCCGGAAGAATCAATGCCGCTTCGGTAAAAGATATTACAAGGGCCACTACGCCATTCGACTTCGAAGGCAAGCTGTTCAGGTATTGTTTCCGCATCAATAAATGATCCGACTGGCGGGGGTCATGTTGTTGACCAGGTTGACAGTCGCGGCCCGGGTGTTTGATTCCCTTCAGCTTCGTTTGCGACCAATGCCTTAAAAAAAAGGTCGCCCATATGGACGACCTCAATATCAATACAGCAGCAGGCTGTTTAATTATTATAAAGTCTTCAGCACCTCGTTCATATTCCGGACGGCATCTGCACTCTTGTTAAACTCGGCCTGCTCAGCTTCATTCAGTCCGAAGTCCAGGATCTTTTCCCATCCGTTACGACCGATAGTTACCGGTACACCCAGGCAGATATCCTTCTGTCCGTATTCGCCATCCAGGCTTACACAGCAGGTAAAGAGTTTCTTTTCATCACGGAGTATACTTTCCACCAGTGCGGCGCCCGCTGCACCCGGCGCATACCAGGCAGAGGTACCAATCAGTTTGGTAAGCGTTGCACCACCCACCATGGTGTCGGCAATAATCTGTTTCTGTGTCGCCTCATCAAGGAATTTGGTCACGGGAACCGAATTCCAGGTTGCAAAACGCATCAGCGGGATCATGGTAGTGTCGCCATGTCCGCCAACAACTACCGCGTTGAGGTCAGCCGGGCTGCAACCCAGGTGCTGGCTCAGCTGGTATTTGAAACGTGCACTGTCGAGTGTTCCGCCCATTCCGATAATACGGTTCTTTGGTAAGCCTGTTGCAGTCAGTGCCAGGTAAGTCATGGTGTCCATCGGGTTGCTGATCACAATGATGATGGCATCCGGTGAAAATTTCAGGATGTTTTCCGCCACAGTTTTTACAATGCCTGCGTTTACACCGATCAGTTCTTCACGGGTCATGCCCGGTTTGCGCGGCAGGCCGGATGTAATAACCACCACATCGGAACCGGCAGTCTTTGAATAATCATTGGTGGAGCCGGTGATCCGGGTGTCGAAGCCAAGCAGGGTGGCAGTCTGCATCATATCCTGTGCCTTCCCTTCTGCAATCCCTTCCTTGATATCAAGCAATACCAGTTCAGTAGCCAGTTCTTTCCGGGCAATATTATCAGCACAGGTTGCGCCAACGGCACCCGCACCTACAACAGTTACTTTCATGAAAAAGAAAATTTATGGAATGAGAAAATTATTTCGCGGCAAAGGTAAAAGAAAACCTGCCTGCCCGGATGACAAATTCGGCCGGCTTCCGGCAAAGCCCGTTATTGATGGAACTGAGCCAGCATCTGGGCAGCAGTCATTCCCTGCGCGGAAACGCCGATCAGTTTCTTCTTTTTCCCGTAGAAGGCATGGAAGGGCAGGTATTTTACCTGGTAATAGGAGGGCAGCATAAAGCGAAAATCGCGCCCCATGATAATGTTACGGAAACGCTCCAGTTTGTAGTGGGTATAAAATTCTTTCATCTCGGTAAATGGCAACGGGGTAGCCATGATGATATCTATATCACGGAACAGGTCGATGTTTGCAATGATGTCTTCAGTGGCCTTCTTGCAGTGTTCGCATTCGGGACTGAACAAAAGGACCATGAACGGTCTTTTCTCATTCAGGCTTCCGGCAGTGAATATGGTGCTGCTGTCGAGCATCAGCAGCTGCAGCGGGATATTGTTGGGGAATTTCTGGTAAGGGGCACTGGTGGTATCGGCCTGGGCAGTTGCGTTCAGCGCGAACAGAACCAGCACGATGGACAGGATGTTTCTCATGCTGCAAAGTGAACCAATTAAAACGGGAAAGAAAAATTTTGGATCAATTACGAAAGTTTCGTAGGTTTACGAAAAGTTCGTAGAAATGGAAAAATTAACCAGCCAGGAAGAGCTTGCGCTCAAAGCGGTTTATCGCACAGGGGAGGGGAATGTGAAGCTGATCCTTGAACAGATGGAAAAAGGTTTCGCCTACACAACCCTGGCATCGACTATCCGCAACCTGGAAAAAAAGGGATACGTCAGCAGCCGGCTGGTTGGCAATACCTATCTGTACACACCGGTGTTTCCTGAAGAAGAATACAAACAGCGGTTCATGGGGGAAGTGGTCAAAGATTATTTCGGCAACTCCTACAAGGGGCTGGTGAATTTTTTTGTGGAGCAGAAAAAACTTTCCGCCAGGGAACTGAAAGAAATCCTTGCGCTCATTGAAAAAGGAAACGATAAACCCGGCCGCTAGTTAAACGAAGTGTATGCATTACCTGACTGAATACCTCCTGAAAGTTTCGTTATCGATAACGCTGCTGGCTTGCTTTTACCAGATTGTCCTGCGGCCGCTGACGTTTTACAAAGCCAACCGGTATTTCCTGCTGGCTGCCGTGCTGTGTTCATTCCTGTTCCCCCTGGTAAATATTGCAGCCTTCAGTAATGCACAGGTGCATGCAGAACCCGCAATCATCAGTTGGGTACCGGTTACCGAAACGGTTACAGCCAGGTTGATGCCCGCCCCGCAACAGGCGCTGACAGATGAAGCCTTCCTTACTACGGGTCAGTGGTTGCTGCTGGCCTGGACCGCAGGTGCGGTCGTGCTGATGCTGAAACTATTGGTCTCGATCGCAAGCCTGCAGCGGGTGCGCAGGAAATCATCTGTCATGGTGGTGAATGGCATCGAGGCATGTACAGTCAACGAATCAATTGTCCCGTTTTCATTCGGGAACAAAATATTCCTGCCCTCCGGTGTAACCGATGGACAGGGCCTGTCGAAAATCCTTGCCCACGAACTGGTGCATGTGAAACAGTGGCATACGGCGGACATCCTGCTGGCGGAATTCGCCTGCATACTGCAATGGTTCAACCCGTTTGCATGGATGCTCCGGAAAGCTATCAGGCAAAATCTTGAATTCATCGCCGACCATCACGTGATATCAACCGGTGTCGGCCGGCAGGAGTACCAGTTGCTCCTGCTCCATGTTATGGGAAGACGTTCTTATGGCATGACCAGTCAATTCAATCTTTCATCTTTAAAAAACAGGATCATGATGATGAACAAAAACAGGAACAGTCGTACCCAGCTTCTCCGTTTCGCCATAATAATCCCGCTTGCGGCTTTGCTTCTCCTTTCCTTCCGTAAACTCAACAAACCACATGCAGGCAACATTATCTACAAAGCCGTGGTGATCGATCTCGATACACGTAAACCAGTGGAAGGGGTGCAGCTGAAGGATATTATCAGCGGCCGGGAAACCACTACCGGAAAGGATGGTGTTGCGGAAATTTCCTTCCCGGCCATGGACAAAAACAAACTACAGCTGATGTACCATAAAGAAGGTTATATCAATCTCGGGTCAACCTTGTCCCTTTCTTCCCAGTCGCAGGACGACCTGGTGCTGACCGAACTTGCGGGTATGCGACAGGGAACAGCCTCTTCCCCGTGCGTGGGTTGTTTTACCTCCATGTTCATGGGTGAAAATACCGTGCTGCAGGATCCGTTGAGGGCACTGGACCTGCATATCGCACAGAATGAAAAGACACAGGTGGGAGCGAAAACTTTTCACCTGGAAGGCGCAGCCACCAGTGCCCCGTCCGGCAACGGAACAAAGACCGGGCAGGTTGAACATCCTGCGGCGATCAGGCAGTACGAAGGTGATTCGCTGGTGGTGGATGACTCGGGAAGTGCAGCCATGTATGGAAATGTAAAAGTGGAATTCAGGCCGGGGCAGGATTACAAAGGGCTCATCATCGTAAATGGAAAGGAGATGGACTGGAAAGCATTCAGGGAACTGACCGACAGCACCCGGGCCGGACATATGCCCGTCGATGCAATAGCCGAAATACGCATCCTGAACGCGAAGGAGGGAGCCCAGCTTTATGGGAAAAAAGGGGCCGCTGGGGTCCTGATCATTAATGCAAAAAAGGTGGACTGAAACCGGGTGATACCGTAGCAGAACAGGTAGGGCAGATTTCCTTTGCCATGAGTGGAATCGGCCCTATCTTCGCTTCCCAAATATTTTTAAACGTCCGCCCATCGCGGATCAAAGCATTTATTCATGGCAAATACAGCAGACATCAGCCGCGGAATGATCATCAAACTCGAAAACAGTTTATATACCGTTGTAGAGTTCGGTGAAAACAAAACGGCTCGCGCGGCCGCGAAAGTCTGGGCAAAACTCAAGGGGGTGGATAACAACCGTTCCATTGAAAAAACCTGGAACTCCGGCGATAATATTTACCCGGTCAGGGTAGAAAAACGCCCTTACCAGTTCCTCTACAAGGACGATACCGGCTACAATTTCATGGATACTGAAACCTTCGAACAGATCGCCCTCCAGGAAACCCTGGTTGATGCGCCCCAGTTCCTGAAGGACGGACAGGAAGTGTCCGTTGCCATCAACACCGAAACGGATGTACCGATGAGCGTTGAACTGCCCGACAAGATCGTGTTGCTGGTAACTTACACAGAACCAGGCCTGAAAGGCGATACTGCCACCCGCACACTGAAACCCGCCACGGTTGAAACAGGTGCCACAGTTGGTGTACCACTTTTCGTAAACGAAGGCGAACTGATCCGGGTAAACACCAAGACCGGTGAGTACGTAGAACGCGTAAAAGAATAAGCTTTGAAAAAGCCTGGAAATGGCCCGAAATCGTCGATTTCGGGCCATTTTTCGTTGCTTTTAAGAGTTTTCAGGCCTGAAATTGAAAAATTTCCTTGATTTACTGTGGCTGTTTTCCCTAACTTAGCCTTCCCTCCGGGAAACCGGGGTTATCTATTTTAAACAAATACCTGATAAATTGAAAAACATGGACTTTAAGCAGATCCAGGAGTTGATCAAAATGGTCAACAAATCCAATATCGGAGAAGTAAGCATCGAACAGAAAGATTTCAAAGTAACCATAAAACAAAAGGAAGAGCACATTACCCAGATGGTCCAGGCGGCCGCCGCCCCGCAGCAGTTGTACCAGCAACCACAGCAACCCGCAGCAGTTTCTGTTTCGGGAGGTACCACCCCTGATAAACCAAAAACAGATACTCCGGCCGGCAACCTGATCACCATCAAGAGCCCGATGATCGGTACTTTTTACCGGAAGTCCTCGCCCGACAAACCAAACTTTGCCGAAGTGGGCGATGATGTGACCGTTGGTAAAGTAGTCTGCATCATCGAAGCGATGAAACTTTTCAACGAGATCGAAAGCGAGGTCAATGGTAAAATCGTAAAAGTGCTGGTGGAAGACGCTTCACCAGTTGAATACGACCAGCCCTTATTCCTGGTTGAACCTTAACCGAGCCTCCATCACACATTCAAATCTAATTCATGTTTAAAAAGATATTGATTGCCAACCGTGGTGAGATCGCCCTCCGGATCATCCGCACCTGCCGGGAAATGGGAATCAAAACGGTTGCCGTTTATTCGACGGCCGATCGCGACAGCCTTCACGTAAAATTTGCCGACGAAGCGGTATGCATCGGCAAGCCACAGAGCAGCGACTCCTATCTCAACATACCACATATCATGGCCGCAGTGGAGATTACCAATGCGGATGCAATCCACCCCGGATATGGATTCCTGGCCGAGAACGCACGTTTTGCATCCATCTGCAACGATCATGGTATCAAGTTCATCGGGCCAACCGCCGAAATGATCAATGGCATGGGTGACAAGATCACCGCCAAGGAAACCATGATCAAAGCGGGTGTACCCGTAGTGCCGGGTGGAGAAGGCCTGCTGCAGAGTATTGAAGAAGCTAAAGGGCTGGCAAAGGATATGGGATATCCCGTTATCCTGAAAGCCACTGCAGGTGGTGGTGGGAAAGGGATGCGTATAGTATGGGAAGATTCCGAAATGGAAAAAGCATACAACACGGCAAAAACCGAAGCCGCAGCTTCCTTCAAGAACGACGGTATTTACATGGAAAAATTCGTGGAAGAGCCACGACATATTGAAATCCAGGTAGCGGGTGACCAGTACGGCAACGTTTGCCATCTCAGCGAACGGGATTGCTCCATCCAGCGTCGTCACCAGAAACTGGTAGAAGAATCGCCCTCCCCATTCATGACCGACGAGCTGCGCCAGCGCATGGGTGATGCCGCCAAGAAAGCGGCAGGTGCCATCAATTATGAAAGTGTTGGTACCGTTGAGTTCCTGGTGGACAAACACCGCAACTTCTATTTTATGGAAATGAATACGCGGATCCAGGTGGAGCACTGCGTAACGGAAGAAGTCATCAACTTCGACCTGATCAAGGAACAGATCAAGATCGCCATGGGGGAAAAGATTTCGGGCGAGGATTATATCCCCCAGATGCATTCGATCGAGTGCCGTATCAACGCGGAAGATCCATACAATGATTTCCGTCCGTCACCCGGCCGCATCACTACCCTGCACCAGCCGGGCGGACATGGCGTGCGGGTCGACAGTCACGTATACGCAGGTTATGTAATCCCTCCGTACTATGACTCCATGATCGGTAAGCTGATCACCGTTGCACGTACCCGGAATGAAGCCATCGGTACCATGTACCGCGCACTGAGCGAGTACGTGATCGAAGGGGTTAAAACGACCATCCCGTTCCACCTGCAGCTGATGCAGGACGAACGTTTCCGCAGCGGTGACTTCAATACGAAGTTTATCGAAGGGTTCAAACTGAAATAAGTGTTGTTACAACAGATTATACTAAC
>SDZZ01000488.1 GCA_004173255.1 Chitinophagaceae bacterium
GCCAATGGGGCACGCATCCGTCTTGCCCCACAGCGTTACTGGAAAGTAAATAATACGGCACAGCTGGAAAAGGTGCTGGATAAACTGGAGGGGGTAAAGAAAGAGTTTGAGGGAGCCGGTAAAAAAGTTTCCCTGGCCGATCTTATTATCCTTGCAGGTTCCGTTGGAATTGAAAAAGCAGCAAAGGATGCGGGTCATAGCATTACCGTTCCTTTCACAGCGGGAAGAATGGACGCCACCCAGGAACAAACGGATGTTGAATCCTTTGGTTACCTCGAGCCGGCTGCTGATGGATTCCGGAATTACAGGAAGTCAAACTACCCGGCTTCTACAGAGGCCTTGCTGATCGACAAAGCACAGTTGCTAAAACTGACTGCCCCCGAACTGACGGTACTGCTCGGTGGACTCCGTTCCATCAACATCAACTTCGACGGATCGAAACATGGTGTGTTCACGTCATCGCCCGGCCAGCTCAGTAATGATTTCTTCGTGAACCTGCTCGATATGAATACCGCCTGGAAGGCCGTATCACGCGACCGGGAGTTGTACGAAGGAACTGATCGTAAAACCGGTGAAGTAAAGTGGACCGGCACCCGGGCCGACCTGGTTTTCGGATCCAATTCTGAACTGAGGGCCATTGCCGAGGTTTATGCGAGTGCAGATGCGAAGGAACGGTTTGTAAAAGATTTTGTAGCTGCGTGGACCAAAGTGATGAATGCAGACAGGTTCGACCTGGCCTAAGCCTGGTGCACCAGGACCGGTTTTGTTGATAACGATTCACATGAAATAAAAAAAGGAGCCTCCAATTTACCGGAGGCTCCTTTTTAGTTTCATGACTTGCCTGCATAAGCGGACGCAGGCTGATGCAATGGATAGCGCCGTCAATCCTGACTGTTTAGTTCCATTCGAAAGTTCCGTACTGCAGGGCCTGGCCGTTTGCATAGGTCGCATACAGTTTGCCATCGATCAGCAGGGTGAATTCAACTTGTCCCGCAGCAGGGTGACTCCGTGAAGCGATGTTGGCGATACTGGTGTAATCGTTCGTCCGCTCAATGGCGCCTGGTGTAAAGGCTGCAGTCAGTTTGTTGCCCGGAATAAACCCGTAGATAAAATTGTTATGCAGCACGGATCCATCCGGCTTGTAATATTTACCGGAAAATGTTTTTCCTTCCAGCTCGTTACCCGACGGAACTTTACGGACGTTGAGACTGAAGCCCCTGATATCGGCTGCATATACGTAGCGCGTTACCTTTTCATCCTTGATAACAAATGATTCATAATCGGTGCCGTTGATATAAAAAGTATCGTTGCTCATGGTATAAGGATATGTGGCCGTGCCCAGGTAATTGTTGTATTCAATCCTGTTGTCCGGCAGGAACTTAATAACCAGCGGTTGGTTCACCCCGGGGTGCATAAAATCATGTTTATACGTACCATATACCACGTAACCAACGGGATTGCTGCTGTCGAACGAGCGGCTTCCCGCGTCTTCCTTTTTGCAGGAGGCAAGCAGGAACAGGATAGAAACGAAGATGGGTACTGAAACCCGGTAATTAATTTTCATGCTAGTGTATTTATTGTACCAAGTTAAGAGGGGTAAAAGCACCCTGCAAGGTCTTATCGATGAATGACCGTCTGAATAGATGAACAAAAAACAGCCGGATCTTTTCAGCAGGATGGCGGGGGGTCCATCGTGCTGCTGACATACGGTTGTCAGCAAGGGTTGATAGCTTCGAACCTTAATCAATCATCAAAACCATAAAACATGAAACCTGTATCCATCCGGATTATAACCGCCGACATCAAAAGGCTGACGCGCTTTTTTGAGACGGTAACCGGAATAACCGCGAACTGGCTGACGGAAGATTTTTCAGAACTCCGGTCAGAAGGTTTTACAATCGCATTGGGTAGTACCGCGACATTGAAATTTTTTGGAGCCGGTGTGGCGCAGGCAGGGCATAATAAAGCAGTAATAATAGAATTCCTGGTCCGGGATGTGGATCAGGAATACGAAAAGGTTAAGACCGCGAACGCTGAAATTGTGCAGGAACCAACTACCATGCCCTGGGGGAACCGATCGTTACTTTTCCGTGATCCCGATGGCAACCTGATCAACTTTTTTACCCCGGTGACCGCGGCAGCGAAAAAAAAATTTGGCTAGTGCCGCCAGTCCAAAAAAAATCCCTTGTAAACTAATACAAGGGATTTTTTCTGTGACCCCCCTGGGACTCGAACCCAGGACCTACTGATTAAGAGTCAGTAGCTCTAACCAACTGAGCTAGGGAGTCGTGAATCGGGGTGCAAATATGCAACTTTTTGCCGTTATGGCCAAAGAAACTGCCGGCAAACATAGACAAGCTGGAAGATCAGGTTTCAGCCCTGTCCGTTCGGCCGGTAATGATGACATGTGCGTTGGGAATACGATGTAAGACCGGAAACGGGACGGGCTGCCGACCGTAACCAACAATTAATCATCACCCAAAAATTACGTGTTCATGAAAAAGATCCTTTTCTCTGCCTGCCTGTTAACTATAATGAACCTGGCCTTCTCCTCCTGCAGCAAGGGTTCGGGTGATGAGGAAGAAGATGAAAAAGAATGTGAACTCACCGTGGCCAGCCTGGCCGGGGTTTACAAAATCATTTCCGCCAGGCGGGTGGATGCATCCGGGGAAACAGATATCACCCATGAAATTTACGAGGACTGCGAGCTCGATGACACCAATGAACTGAAGGCTGACGGCACCTTCGTTTATTCCGATCGGGGTGCAGTCTGCGATCCGGCAGGTAATTTCACCGGCACATGGAGTGTGAACGGAAACACACTGCGACTGGAAAGCGGTTTATCAAACATCGAAAGCTTCAACTGTACCGATCTTGTAGTCTCCTACCGGGATGGAAGCGGCAACCTCATTAAGGAGGTCAACCGCAAACAGTAAATAACCAACTACAGAACATTCATCACTGATATGCCGGGTGAGGTTTTTGACAATCTTACCCGGCTTTCCTGTGCCGCAGAATTTGAAATTTACCAGCGATACCACGCTACCCGGGGTGCGGCAGGTGCCGGAAACCAGGCTGCGGCGTAATAGGGAAAGCCGGGCAGATCGGCAATACTCCGGCCGCTAACAATTTCATAATAATCCATAT
>SDZZ01000078.1 GCA_004173255.1 Chitinophagaceae bacterium
TCAAGGAACTGAAAGGTTTCCAGAAAGTGGAGCTGAAAGCCGGTGAAACGAAAACGATCACCTTTACCATTACACCGGAAGAACTGAAATTTTATAACTATGATTTAAGGTACGACTGGGAAGCCGGCGACTTTGATATCATGATCGGTGGTAACTCGCGCGACGTAAAAACTGTGACGGTCAACTGGTCCAAATAAAACCAGCGGAGTTTTTTTCGATAAAGGATTGCAATCAATTTTAAAAACTACAAGCCTGTGCGTATACTTCTTTTAGCAGCGGGAATACTTTTTCTGGCTTCCTGCAACGATTCGAAAACTGACAACGAAACAGCCGGTTCCGCGCCGGTTGAAAAGGCGCAGCCATTCACAACGGACGGTAAAAAGGTAATGGTGTATACTACGGCCGACAGCAGCGACCTGCGTTTGTCACTGACCGATACACTTGAATTTGCTGACAAGGGCCAGCCCTTTGAAACTGAACTCTGTGTATTTGTTGACCCGGCCAAAACCTACCAGACGTTTTTTGGGATCGGGGCAGCGCTCACAGATGCGTCTGCCGAAACATTTTACAAGTTGCCAAAGGATAAACAGCAGGAGCTGCTGAAAGCTTATTTTGACAAAAAGGATGGTATCGGATACACAGTAGCCCGTACCAATATCAACAGCTGTGATTTCAGCAGTGGCAGCTATACCTATGTGGATAGCCTGGACAAGGAACTGAAGACCTTTAATATTGAACACGACCGCAAGTTCAAAATCCCTTTTATCAAGGAAGCAATGAAGGCAGCAGGTGGTAAACTGGATTTATTTGCAAGCCCGTGGAGCCCGCCATCTTGGATGAAAGACAATAACAGCATGCTGCAGGGCGGTAAATTGAAAACTGAGTTTTACGACACCTGGGCATTGTATTACACGAAGTTTATCAGTGAGTACGAAAAGGACGGCATGCCGATCTGGGGCATCAGCGTGCAGAACGAGCCAATGGCTAAACAACGCTGGGAAAGTTGCATTTATACAGCGGAAGAGGAAAGGGATTTCCTGAAGAAGAGCCTTGGCCCCATCATGGCGAAACAGGGGTATAAGGATAAAAAAATTGTTGTGTGGGATCATAACCGCGACCTGATGTACCAGCGCGCGCAAACTTATTTTGACGACCCGGAAGCATCAAAATATGCATGGGGTATCGGGTTCCACTGGTATGAAGACTGGAGCGGGGGACAACCCATGTATGAGAATGTAAAACGGGTGCATGAAGCATATCCCGACAAAAACATCTTATTTACCGAGGGATGCAACGAACGTTTTGATGCGGCACAATACAAGGCATGGAGGCTTGGCGAGCGTTATGGCCGCAGCATGATCAATGATTTCAATAACGGTATGGCAGGGTTTACTGACTGGAACATCCTGCTCGACCAGACAGGCGGTCCCAACCACGTTGGTAATTTCTGCTTCGCCCCGGTACATGGCAACACGGGAACCGGCGAACTCATTTACACCAATGCATTTTATTACATTGGCCATTTTTCAAAATTTGTAAAACCTGGTGCAAAACGGATCAGCAGCGCTGCAAGCCGCAGCCAGTTGCTGACCACTGCTTTCCGCAACCCGGATGGTACCACTGCCGTTATTGTGATGAACCAGGGCAATGTTTCATCTGAATATTACCTGTGGATCAACGGGAAGGCGGCCAAACTCAATACCCGCGCGCACTCTATTGCGACATTGGTATTCTGAGGAAAAGGCTTCGCTGAATTGTTTAACGTGTCAGTTGAGGGATATAAGACGCAAAGCTTCGAAGCAAAGAAGCAGTTGAAAGTATACAGGGATTATTTGATGTCGAAATCGATGACCAGTTTATCCGATTGCGGGTGACTCTGGCAGGTAAGGATGTAACCCTGTGCTACTTCTTCCTCTTCCAGGCCCCAATGTACATCCATACTTACCTGTCCCTGAAGCAACCGGGCTTTGCAGGTACAGCATACGCCGCCCTTACAGGCGTAGGGCAGGTCAGCACCCTGTTCCAGAGCAGCTTCAAGGATAGACTCACCACTGCTCATCGGAAGGTCAAAGTCGAATGAGCGACCGTCGATCTTTATGGTGATCTGACTTTTTGGCGATGTACCGCTGTTCTCCCCGGCAACTTGCCCGGTAATGGGTGGGTGCCCGGTAATGGGAGGCTGTCCGGTAATGGGGGGCTGTCCGGTAGGGGCGGACTGGTTTGGCTGGCCCGGGGTGGTGAATAATTCAAAATGGATTCTTTTTCCATCGATATCTTTCCCGGTAAGGAAATCCCTGGCTGCGAAAATCATTTGCTCGGGCCCGCAGATAAAAAATTCATCAAATGAGTGGTAGTCCACCAGGCGGTCCAGCTGCTCCAGCTTGGACGGTTCGATGCGGCCATAATTAATGTCGGTGTCGGTCCGCTCGCGGCTAAGCACATGCACCAGGTTAAACCGTTTCATATACCGGTTTTTCAACCCTTCGAGTTCCTCAAAAAAGATGATGGAGCTTCTTGAACGGTTTCCGTAAATGAGGGTAAATGAACTGAGCGGTTCGGTGGCAAGTGTGGTTTTGATAAGCGACAGCACAGGCGTGATGCCACTACCTGCGGCAAGGGCCAGGTAACTTTTTTTCTGCGCCGGATCCAGGGAGGTATAGAACTTTCCCACCGGTTGCATTACTTCCATGATATCGCCCACTTTCAGGTGGTTATTTGCAAACATCGAAAATAATCCGCCCTCGACCTTCTTGATTGCTATTTTCCATTCGTTATCCAGCGGGGAACTGCAGATTGAATAAGTGCGTCTTACTTCCTCGTTGTTGATACGCGTGCGCATAGTGAGGCTCTGCCCCTGTTTGTAATTGAAATCCTGCCGCAGGTGATCGGGCACCTCAAAGCTGACAGAGACGCAGTCTGCCGTTTCTTTTTTTACATCAACAATCTTTAAAGGGTGGAAATGGACGGACATATTCCGTGGTTGAAGTGAACAATCGTTAAAATGATGGCAGTGAAGTGAATCCTGATGTTATTTCCTGAGACCGTCGATCATGATCATGATCATGTTTTCTTCCAGTTCTTCCGCGTTGATTTTGGCCCGGCTGCGGTGCCAGCTTTCAATCCCGCTTACTGCATGTAACATGATCAGCACGGCCGTGGCTGCATCAATCTTTTTTACCTCATTACGGCTGATGCCTTCCTCAATCATACCGGCAAAACGTTTCCGGTAGTTGCGGCGTTGTGACCGGATATTGGAGAGGAAAGGATCTTCCAGGTGTTTCCATTCGCGGTCGCTCACGTAAACCTCTTCGTATTTTTCAACCATTTGTTTAATGTGGAACCTGAGCAGGCTCTCTATTTTGCGGATAGAGGGCTGGTCCGACGATTCGAGGCTGTCAATATTGGTATTGAAACGGTTGGCCACATCAAAACAAATGGCTTCGAGAATCTCGTTCTTTGAACGGATATGATTATAAAGGCTCGCGGCCTCAATGCCGACCGATTCCGCCAGGTCCCGCATGGAAGTGGCGGCAAAGCCTTTTTCCCGGAACATAATCGCTGCTTTCTGCAGGATCAGGTCCTTTTTAGATGCTTTCTTTCTAGCTGCTTTTGCCATGTCCAAATATAAACAGTTCTGGCAATTCGTGCTGCAGCTAAATTTCCTGTTTACCCCCGCAGTATAGTCTCATAAATTACTTAGGTTTGCACGCCTTCGTGCCGGTGCCTGTGCCTTGCAGCGGCCAGATGAGCTACAACGCTTATTAACTTAAAACCCTGTTCATGTCTTTGATCGTTATCGGTACCATGGCCTTTGATGCAATTGAAACCCCTTTTGGTAAAACCAGCCAGATTGTTGGCGGTTCGGCCATGTATGTGGCTTATGCAGCCAGCCAGTTTGTTAAGCCAGTTCACCAGGTGTCGATCATCGGGTACGACTTCCCGGAAGACGAAATGGAAGAAATGAAAAGCCGTGGCATCACGATGGAAGGGGTTGAACGTGTGCCGGACAAAAAATCATTCTTCTGGAGCGGCCGTTACCACGAGGACATGAACACCCGTGATACACTGGTGACTGACCTCAACGTGCTGGCCGATTTTAACCCGCAGATTCCCGATGCATACCAGGGTTCGGAATTCCTGATGCTCGGTAACCTGGTGCCTGCGGTACAGCTCAGTGTGATCAAACAGTTAAAGACCAGGCCAAAGCTCATTGTAATGGATACCATGAACTTCTGGATGGAGGTGGCGATGCCCGACCTGCAGGAAGTGCTGAAACATGTCGACCTGCTGATGGTGAACGACGCAGAAGCAAGACAGCTCAGCGGTCAGTTCTCCCTGGTGAAAGCCGCCAAGGCAATCATGGCCATGGGACCAAAATACCTGATCATCAAAAAAGGCGAACATGGCGCATTGCTGTTCCATGGTGAGAATGTTTTCTTTGCCCCGGCACTTCCGCTTGAGGAAGTATTTGACCCGACCGGCGCCGGAGACACATTTGCCGGTGGTTTCATCGGTCATCTTGCACGTACCGGTGATATTTCCTTCGAAAACATGAAACGCGCTATCATCGTGGGTTCCGCAATGGCCAGCTTCTGCGTGGAAAAGTTTGGTGCAACCAGGATGAAGGAAATAGGCAAGGCCGATATTGATGCAAGGATCCAGCAATTCAAGCAGCTGTCCAACTTCGAAATTGAGCTTGTTTAACGATCAACCCGAAGCAAGGATCACTACCATTTTATATTTCCTGCTATGACCTCCGAGGTCAAACAGGCTGACAAGGATAATATAAGGGCCAGGCGCAATTGCCTGGCCTTTATCATTTAACCCATCCCAGGTCCAGTAGCCGGCGGAACCCAGCAACCCGCCCTGCACCAGTCTTTTCACCAGCAAGCCATGCACATTGAAGATATCGACCCGGGCTACCATACCGGCCTGTGGAAGGCTGAACCGGATAAAACACTGGTCATCGATGCCGTTGTTGTCTGGTGAAAACACGGGAGGATCGACAGCCATGAGGCCACCAGCACTGCTTTCAGGAACGGATTGCGAATTGCGGTAACCCGGCGTGCCGTAACCCGAAGTGGAAGAGGCCGAGTGCCAGTTAAGTTTATCGCCCGATGTATTCAACGGGTCGATCCGTTCGAGTGATACTCCCTCGGTCTGCCGCATCAGCGGGAAATGCCACTTATCCGAATAAGGAACTTCATCCAGTATATCACCCTGCATGCCTGTTACAAGTACTACTCCTTTATCGTCCGGGAATGAAGGCATGGAAGCCACGGTTTCAATCTGTCCCCTGGCCGGACTGAAAAAGTGAAGCTGTAACCGGTTGGGATCATCTGTCAGTACAAAGAATTCTCCGGGAAAAAGCAATCTCGGTGTGGCAGACAAGGCCACATGCCCGGCAACACTTCCCGTGCTGTTGCGGCTGGCCAGGAAACCCCTGGCAAGGTCAACCACACTGTCGCCGGCATTTATCAGTTCAACATAATCGTACCCCGACGGAACAGGGTTGAACAGGATCTCGTTTATCACCAGGGTACCCTTTGTTAACAAAGCAGGAACGCCCACCATCACCCGGCTTTCAGCTGCTGCATTCCCTGCGCAATCGCAGGGTGCGTCCATGGCAACAGTATAAGTGAGACCCGCCTGCATAGCCGCGGGGAGCCGTAGCTCCACCTCGTTAAACATTGGTGCAATGGGAAAGGCCTCCCCCGGACGGACATCGCTGTTATTATATGACGTCACAAGGGAAGCCTTAAGGCTATCGACTGTTTCATCAAAGACCAGGCGGACTGCCCGGTCATTAATGGTATATGCACGGAGCAGCACCGGTGGTTCGTCATCGGGCATGGTTCCGTTTACCGAATTGACATCGCCGGGTGTACCGCCTGCTGCAAACCTGCTGGCCATCCAGTTATTTTTTCCCGTACAAGGATTATCCTGATCGATCAGTTCGAGTGACCAGCCGCCCTCTTTTTTAAGGTCGTTTGCATACCAGGTAAGATCATAATCCACCGCATGCATGGTTGAACCGCTGGCCGTAAAAAGTGAAAGAAGGTCGCCGTCATTGTCGAGCGATGGGAAAGAGGTTACTGCGATTGTGGGGCCGAACGGTAATAAGGAATTCAGTGATCCGCTGGCACAAACTACCAGTATTGAATCCGGTTGAAGATGATATGTGGGCAGTGGACCACTCTGGCTGCTGCGGTCCGCGATCCTCCAGCCCTGCAGGTTTACCGTTTCCTTACTCCTGTTCCTTATCTCAATCCATTCGGAAGACGGCAAACCCACAGCTGGCGAAGGATCCGCCATGATTTCCTGGATAATCACTGCATATCGTTCCTGTCCGCCTACGGGGCAGAAGGAAAGAAGAACAAACGTGAGTACCAGTAGTTTCATGATGGTATATATAGAATGTTGAGGTTTTAAAAGTAACCTTGCGGGGGAGCGGAACCATGGGAAAAAAACAATAATATTTGGAACAAATAAACCTTGCACCTATTTTTGTGAGGATATGATGAACACAATTATTACAAAGCGCGCGAAGAAACGTTCCTGACGGGAAGGTTAGCTGTGTGATTTGTACAAGATAAACAAGCAGTGCCTTCCAACCGGAAGGCATTCTTTTTATACGGGTGTTGCTGATTCATCTTTTTTGATCATCAATAAATTCCTTTCAGCTGAAAGGACAGGAGGGTAAAATGAAAGTTGCAGTAGTAGGGGCCACCGGACTGGTTGGCACCAAAATGTTACAGGTATTGGCCGAGAGAAATTTTCCGGTGACGGAATTGTTACCGGTTGCGTCCGCAAGATCCATTGGCAAGGAAGTGGAGTTTAAGGGAAAGAAGTATAAGGTAGTGGGTATGGAGGATGCAATCAAGGCAAAGCCGGCTGTAGCTATCTTTTCAGCGGGGGGAAGTACCTCACTCGAATGGGCACCGAAGTTTGCCGAAGCAGGCATCACGGTTATTGATAACTCATCGGCCTGGCGTATGGATCCGACCAAGCCACTGGTGGTACCGGAGATCAATGCAGATATACTGACGGCATCGGACAAGATCATTGCCAACCCTAACTGTTCCACCATCCAGATGGTGGTGGCGCTGAACCCCCTGCATAAAAAATATGGTATTAAACGGATCGTGGTCAGCACCTACCAGAGTGTAACCGGTACTGGCGTAAAGGCAGTGGACCAGCTACTGAATGAGCGCAAGGGCGTGGTTGGTGAGATGGCTTATAAATATCCGATTGACCTGAATGTGATTCCGCAGATTGATGTGTTTACGGAAAACGGGTACACGAAAGAGGAAATGAAAATGGTAAAGGAAACCGCGAAGATCATGCGTGACGATACTATCCGTGTTACCGCTACTACTGTGCGGATCCCGGTAATGGGCGGGCACAGCGAAAGCGCGAATGTTGAATTCCTGAATGATTTTACACTGGATGAAGTGCGTTCATTACTGGAAGCCGCACCCGGTGTGGTGGTGGTGGATGATACCGCGAATGCAAAATACCCGATGCCGATGGATGCGCATGAAAAGGATGATGTGTTTGTCGGAAGGCTGCGCAGGGATGAGTCGCAGGACAAGACCCTTAATATGTGGATTGTTTCGGATAACCTGCGAAAGGGTGCTGCTACCAATGCGGTGCAGATTGCGGAGTATTTGAATTCGAAAGGATTGTTGTAAATTTTTGTTCATGATGAGCCCGTTACCAGATTTGCCGGGCTCAGCAATCGCACAAAATGAGCCGGTTACCAGATTGGCCGGGCTCAGCAAACGCACAAAATGAGCCGGTCAGGAATCTAACCGGCTCAAAACGGAAACAGGTGACGCGGATTACTCCACGCCACCTGTTTTATTTACTGAGGGTCTGAATTAATGTGAGGGTTATCCGGGCTTCCTGGCCGGAAACTTTCCGGGACGGATTAAGCCTTGATCAGCTCTACGTTCGCATGCAGCTTAACGTCGTTGGCTACCACCAGTCCACCTGCTTCGGTAACAGCGCTCCAGGTAAGGCCATAGTCCTGGCGGTTAATCTTCGCGGTTACTTCAAAGCCGGCTACAGTCTGCCCATAAAGGCTTTTTTCAATACCACCGAATTCAGCATTTACGACAACCGACTTTGTAACACCTTTCAGGGTGAGATCACCGGTAATCTTAAAGTCATCACCTGACTTTTCTACCGAAGTAGACGTAAAAGTCATTTTAGGGAATTTTTCAGCGTCGAAAAAGTCAGCCGATTTCAGGTGGCCATCACGCTGTTCGTTCCCGGTATGGATACTGTCGATGTCAGCGGAGAAAGTCACTTTTGCATCGCTGAAGTCATCGGCTGATGATTCGATTGTTCCTTCAAAAGCGGTGAATTTACCAGACGCGGTTGAAACGACCAGGTGTTTTACTTTAAACCCGATCTCTGAGTGTGCGGTATCAATTGTCCAAGTTGCCATGATTTTTAATTTAGAGTGTAAAATTAATGTTCAAACATTGAATTACAAAACAATTTGTGTTAAAGGTTTTAAAATCATTTAAAGAGGGATTTCGAAGGGCAGGGAGTCATCGTGCGGACGCCGCCACAGGAGCGGATTATACGTGAAAGGATTGTGCCAGAAGCGGAAAACCGCGCTATCGTGGAGGATATGGCCAACAGTTGGGCTTACCTGTACAAACGTATTATGGCTTACCGGCAGGCCCAGCCCGGTAATACGGGGAATCCATGAAACAGGCCGTTCAGCCCACCTGCCCTGGTATTCCGGCACCGCCGCTCCCTGACAGGCAGCCGGACCTAGATTGCCGCCGTAAATTGTTTCAGGAACCGGACATCATTCTCGCTGAACAGGCGCAGGTCATTGACATCATATTTCAGCATGGCCGGACGTTCAATGCCAAGGCCAAAGGCAAAACCGCTGTATTTATTGGGATCGATACCGCAGTTGGTCAGTACATTCGGGTGTACCATGCCGCAGCCGAGGATTTCGACCCAGCCGGTTTTCTTGCAGATATTACAACCTGTGCCGCCACAGATCATACAGGTGATGTCCATTTCAGCACTTGGTTCGGTAAATGGGAAGTAAGAAGGACGGAACCGGACTTTTACATCCTTGCCATACATTTCTTTCACAAAGAAATACAGCGTCTGTTTCAGGTCGGCAAAAGAAACGTTCTCGTCAATATAAAGCCCCTCCACCTGGTGGAAGAAGCAATGGCTGCGTGCACTCACTGTTTCATTCCGGTATACACGGCCGGGCATCAGCATCCGGATCGGCAGTTTGCCTTTTTCCATTTCCCGGATCTGCACACTGCTGGTGTGTGTACGCAGCACCCAGTCAGGGTTCTGCTGGATGTAAAATGTATCCTGCATATCACGGGCAGGATGGTGTGCCGGTAAATTCAGTGCACCGAAATTATGCCAGTCGTCTTCAATTTCCGGTCCTTCCGCAACAGCGAAGCCGAGTCGCTGGAAAATAGAAACAATATGGTTCCGCATCAGCGTAATCGGGTGGCGGCTCCCAAGTGGCGTCGGGTCGCCGGGCAGTGTAAGGTCAATCCCCGCAGCTTCGGTATCACCAGAACCGGCACCGGCCTTCAGTGTTTCATAAACGCCTTCGGCAAAGACCTTGAATTCATTGAGCAACTGTCCCGCCTGTTTTTTCTGGTCTGGTGCCACATTCTTCATTTCCCCCATGATCGCTTTCACGATCCCCTTTGTACCAAGGTATTTAATCCGGAATTCTTCCACCTGCTTTTCATCCGTTGCGGTGAACGCCGACATCTCCGATTTATATGCCTCAATCTGGCTGACTAATTGCTCCATAAGGCCGCAAAGATAGGAAATCGATTATCTTGCAGTCATGTCAGACCAGTTAAATATCGCCGACTTCCTTTCCCCGGTTAACCTCGCAGAAATATCGGACGACGAGGGGTACAAAGAGGGTCAGCTGGGCCGGGTAATGGCGATTTACGAAGATGAATTTCCCGACCTTGACGAAGTGCAGCTGGTTATCGTCGGCTGTGGCGAACAACGCGGGGCAGGCCTCATAGGGCCGGAAAGCCGGGCGGCCAACCAGGTCCGCAAACAGTTTTACCAGCTTTTTTACTGGCATACCGATGTGCGCATTGCAGACCTTGGGAATATAAAAGCAGGTTCTTCATTTTCCGATTCATACGCAGCACTGAAGATGATCGTAAAGGAGCTGACCAACGCAGGGAAAACGGTTATCATCCTTGGTGGTTCGCACGACCTTACCCTGGGCCAGTACCAGGCATATGCCGACAAACGGCGACTGATCGAAGCCTGCACCATCGACGCCATGATCGACCTTAATGTCGATTCGCCATTTGCCCATGAAAATTTCCTGATGGACATGCTTACCGGTGAACCCAATTTTATCCGGCATTATAACCATATTGGCTTCCAGAGTTATTTCGTTCACCCGCGCATGCTCGAAACCATGGATAAGCTGCGGTTCGATTGTTACCGCGTGGGCCATGTAAAAGAAAGCATCGAGGAAATGGAACCGGTGATCCGCAACAGCGATATGCTGAGCTTCGATATTTCCGCCATCGCCAGTTCTTATGCACCTTCCAATAAAATAACACCCAATGGTTTCAACGGCGAGGAAGCCTGCATACTGATGCGCTTTGCGGGAATGAGCCCAACCATCAGCAGCATTGGCATTTATGGTTACCAGCCGCAGCATGACATAAATGACCAGACGGCCAAACAGATTTCACATATGCTCTGGTACCTGATCGATGGCCGCAGCCGCGGCAGGCGCGAAGCGGCCCTCGATGAACGGGAAGCATTTACCGAGTACCACACGGCCTTTGCCGAGGTGGACACCGTTTTCCTGCAAAGCCGGAAAACCGGCCGCTGGTGGATGCAGCTACCCGATAAAAAATACATCGCCTGCAGTTATAAGGATTACCTGCTCGCAAGCAGCAATGAAATTCCCGAACGGTGGTTACGTGCACAGGAACGGGGATAACGATCAATAATCACGATAAAAATATACAATAAGATGAGCCCTGTTATCCGCACCGGTATTGCCTCCTTTGGCATGAGTGGTAAAGTATTCCACGCCCCGTTTTTAAAACAGCATCCGGGTTTCGAACTGGTATCAATCGTTGAACGGAATAAAAGTGAGTCAAGGGAACTTTATCCCGAAACAAAACTGGTCCGCTCCTTCGAAGAATTGCTGAACGACGACAGCATCGAACTGGTAGTGGTCAACACACCCGTGCAAACGCATTTTGAATACGTAAAAATGGCGCTGAACGCGGGAAAGAAAGTAGTGGTGGAAAAGCCATTTACCATCAATGCCGAAGAAGCGAAAGAACTGGACGAACTGGTTAAGGAGAAAAACGGTTTTCTCAGCGTATACCAGAACCGCCGTTTCGATGCCGATTTTGTAGCCGTAAAGGAAGTGATTGGCCAGCAGTTGCTGGGCGACCTGCGCGAAGTGGAAATCCGGTACGACCGGTTCCGCCCGGGTTTCAGCGGAAAGGAACACAAGGAAGCGGCGATTCCTGGTTCGGGTGTATTACATGACCTGGGTGCACACCTGATTGACCAGTCCATCCAGCTTTTCGGCTGGCCGGAAAAAGTATTTGCCGACCTGCGCGTAGTGCGTGATTCCAAAATCACCGCCAACGACTGTGTGGAAGTGCTCCTTTATTATCCCAACCTCCGGGTGCGATTGAAGAGCACCGTGATTGGCCGGGCAGTATATCCATCTTTCATCTTAAACGGAATGAAAGGAAGTTTTATGCAGGACCGGTCCGACCGGCAGGAAGCCGAACTGCTGGCGGGCGTAATGCCAACCGTTGAAGACTGGGCGCCAAGCCCCGAACAGCCGGATGGGTTCCTCCATATCGATATTGATGGCAAAGAACTGAAAGAACACCGCACATCGAAACCGGGCAATTTCATGCGCTACTACGATGGCATCTGGAATGCACTGACCGGAAAAGGACCCAACCCGGTCCCATCATCCGACGCGGTTAAGACCATGCGTATCATCGATGCGGCAATAGAAAGTAATGAAACCGGAATGGTGGTGGATCTTTAAAATATCAATGTATGGTTGTACAACCCGCGGTGCCAGGGCATCCTGCTGCGAGTCATTATTCCCGCCAGCGGCTTCGTCCATTCCGGTACGGATGGGCGGCAATGCTGGCCCTGGTACTCTCTTCCTGTAGCAGCACGGGTAGGCTGGGTGGTCCGTCGCAATCGTTGCTGCTGTCTGCCCCACTGGCAGCAGCCCATACGGGCATCGTTGTTGCCGATGCAAACACCGGCCGGCAGTTATTCAATTACCAGGGCGACAAATATTTTATCCCTGCAAGTAATACCAAGATCGTGTCCTGTTATGCTGCCATGAAATACCTGGGCGACAGCCTGCCGGGTCTTCGTTATCATGCAGCGGACGATGGTACCGTGGAAATTGCAGGTACCGGCGATCCGGTATTCCTGCATCCGGAATTCAGCAGCCAGCGGGTGCTGGCCTTCCTGAAAACCTTTAAAAAAATCCGCTGGAGCGAACCCATTTTTGATGAAGCACTGGGGAGTGGCTGGCAGTGGGACGACTACCACGATTCATACATGGTACAACGTTCACCACTGCCCATGTACGGGAACGTGGCGCGTTTCACCCTCGGTGCAAAAAAATCGGTCAGCGTGCTGCCGGCACAGTTTGCCAGCCAGGTGAAGCCGGGATCGATAGCGGGTGCTCAGGGTTTTAATGTGGTAAGGGACTGGGATAAAAATGAATTCACCATCCTGGATGGCAATCACCCCACCCAGGAAGTGCCTTTCAATGCAAACATGGGCACCATGCGAGAACTGCTGGAACAGGCGACGGGTGTACCGGTCGAGTCGGACCCCTTTGGCTCACTGCCTCTTGCCGGTTCAGGTATTATTTATTCAATACCCACCGACTCCATGCTGAAACCAATGATGTACCGGAGCGATAATTTTTATGCGGAACAAACACTGATGATGGTCAGCCAGAAGCTGCTGCACCGTTTCGACATCGGTGCCATCACGGATACCTTGTTAAAATCGGATCTGGCTGGCCTGCCCCAGATCCCGCGCTGGGCCGATGGTTCAGGCCTGAGCAGGTACAACCTTTTTTCGCCGGCAGATTTTATAAAAGTGATGCAGAAAATGCTGGAACTGCCGCGCGGACTGGAAAGGGTCAGGGCCATTTTCCCAACGGGCGGTCAAGGCTCACTGAAAAATTACTATATCGCCGATAGTTCGTTTATATATGCAAAGACCGGCACCATGTCGGGTGTGGTCAGCCTTAGCGGACTGCTGTATGCAAAGTCAGGCCGTGCTGTCCTGTTCAGCATTATCGTTAATAATAACCGCGCTCCCGCAAGCGACGTGCGGGTGGAAGTTGAAAAGTTTGTGGAGTCGGTCAGGGAAAAATTCTGAACCACTGTCGGGTATACCGGCGTTTATGCAGGATGTTCTTCGCAGCCGGAAGGTTGATGAAATGTCTTTGATGTTACGATGCTCCTGCACTTGTCTTTTGCTTATGCGAACGACAAAACATTCTACCGGTTAAACATTTTCTCCAGCCCTTCCCTGGTAAACTCCATAAAGGTGGGTGAACCATCGGGCGTCATGTTAGATGTTGCCGTAGCAAAGAGATCATTTACCAGTTGTCTCATCTCCCGTTCGGTTAAACGCGTGCCCGCTTTTACGGCCTGCTGTCTTGCCAATGAGCGGACCAGTTTT
>SDZZ01000489.1 GCA_004173255.1 Chitinophagaceae bacterium
TATTTTGCTGCTGCCAGGAAAACGCTGGAGCTGCGGGGTGACGGAGGCACAGGCTGGAGCAAGGCATGGAAAATTAACTGGTGGGCGAGGCTGATGGATGGCAACCATGCGTATAAACTGATCAGGCAACTGCTCAACTACACAGCACCCGATGGTACAGGTGGCGGCGGTACCTACCCGAATTTTTTTGATGCCCATCCGCCCTTCCAGATCGATGGCAATTTTGCCGGAAGCGCCGGGATGGCAGAACTGTTGCTGCAGAGTCACCTGGGCGAGCTGCATTTGTTACCCGCATTACCTGATGCGTGGAAGGATGGAGAGGTAAAAGGCCTCCGGGCACGTGGTGCTTTTGAAGTGGGCATTACCTGGAAAAACGGGAAGCTGCTGACCGCAACCATCCGGTCACTCGCTGGTAGCCCCTGCGTGATCCGAACAAAAACACCAGTTCTGGTAAATGGGAAAAGAACGAAGTACGTCCGTGACCGTGGTGACTATCTCACGACTGTAACTGTTACCAGGAACCAGGTTATTTCCATATCGGCTGCACTGTAACTGAACCAGGTGTTGGCATTAATCAATCAACTGCAACGTGCTGAAACCATGATACGATTTTATTCAACCATGATGCGAAGCTCTTCAACTATCATGCGATTCATTTCGACGATGAGGCGACGTTCAGCCATGATGCAATTCACTTCAGCGATGATGCGACGTTCAGCCATGATGCAATTCACTTCAGCGATGATGCGGAGCTCTTCAACCATAATGCGGAGCTCTTGTACGACGATGCGACACGCTTCAAACAGAACGGATTGTTCTTCAAACAGGATAAAAATCTTTTTTTTACTTGCTGTACTTGCTTCAGCAACTATTGGCTACAGCCAGTCACCCAAACCATACGGCGTGTTGCCTTCCCCTGCACAGTTGAAATGGCATGAGATGGAAATGTATGCGCTCATCCATTACGGGGTAGATACATACACCGATAAAGAATGGGGATACGGGGATGAGGATCCTGCCATTCTTGACCCGGCTTCATTTAGTGCTGAACAGATTGTTGCAGCGGCAAAGGCGGGTGGAATGAAAGGAGTGATCGTGGTAGCCAAACATCACGACGGGCTTTGCCTGTGGCCGACCAAAACGACCTCTCATAACATCAGTGCAACTCCGTGGAAGGGTGGTAAAGGGGATATGGTGAAAGATTACCAGCTGGCCTGCCAGAAACTGGGGATGAAACTAGGTGTGTACTGTTCGCCCTGGGACAGGAACGACGCACGATACGGTACCCGTGAATATGTGACTGCCTACCGCGAACAGCTGAATGAACTGTATACCCGGTATGGTCCGTTGTTTATGTCATGGCACGATGGTGCCAATGGCGGTGATGGATACTACGGCGGCACACGCGAAAAGCGGCAGATTGATCGCAGTACGTATTATGGATGGGATACCATTTTCGCACAGGTCAGGCGGCAACAGCCCACTGCCGTAATTTTTGGTGATGTTGGTCCCGACGTGCGATGGGTAGGTAACGAAGAAGGTTACGCCGGGACTACCAGCTGGGCAACCTACACACCCGAAGCAAATGAAGAAGGCAAACGACCCGCTAATGGGCTAACCAAATACTGGCTGGGAACCGAAGGCACGCTGAATGGGAAATACTGGATGCCGGCTGAATGCGATGTGCCTTTGCGGCCTGGCTGGTTTTACCACGCCTCGCAGGACGAACAAGTGAAATCGCCATATATCCTGCTGGACTTGTATTATAAAAGTGTTGGCAGGGGCGCGAACCTCGATCTTGGGCTGGCGCCGGATCGTACGGGTCGCCTGCATAAAAATGATGTGCAGGTTTTAAAAGAATTCGGTGAGTTGTTACAGAGGATCTTCCGTCAGAACCTGGCGGCTGGTGCTTCTTTCACGGCCAGCAATGTCCGGGGGGAAGACTTAAAAAAATTCGGGCCAACGCAACTGACCGATAACGACCGTTACAGCTACTGGGCAACAGACGATAGTGTGTTAACGCCCGGGCTGGTGATTACGCTTACCACTAAGCGTACGTTCAATGTAATAAGGTTAAGGGAAAATATAAAACTCGGGCAGCGGATCACTTCGTTTGCCATCGATGTAAAGAGAGACAATGAATGGATCGAAATTAGTTCGGCAACCAGCATCGGGGCCAACCGGTTAATACGCCTGCCACAAAATGTAACAGCCAGTATGATCCGGCTGAGGATTACCGGTTCGCTTGCGTGTCCGACCGTCAGTGATTTTGGACTTTTCATGGAACCATCGCACCTGACCTCACCGGAAATAACCAGGAACCGCGAAGGCCTGGTGGAAATCACTACGACAGCGCCGGTTGACGCCGTATACTATAGCCTTGATGGAAGTGAACCAACCAGATCGTCTAAGCGATACACAAGGCCATTTTTAATAGAGATGGGTGGCACCGTGAAAGCGACAGCGTTTGACCCTGGTACTTTATCCGGAGAAACAGCAACGCGGACCTTTGGTTTGTCCACAAAAAACTGGAAATTGACGGGGGATGGATCGGCGGACAACGCAGACAGGCTGATCGATGGGAACCCTGCAACCCTGTTTGTGGCGCCGGGGAAAGATAGTTTGGATGGCAGGTCGGTGATGGTGGATCTTGGTGGTCAAACGCAGTTGACCGGATTTTCTTATCTGCCCAGGCAGGATCAAAAGAAAGAAGGCACCATCCACCGGTACCAATTTTCGGTCAGTCAGGACGGAGTTAATTGGACCTTGGTGATGGAGGGCGAGTTTGCCAATATTGCCTCTAATCCGGTTGAACAGGTTATCTGGTTTAATACGGCGGTAACCGCAGGGTACATCAAATTAACTGCCGTGGGTTTGCTGGCAGGTTCACGGTTGACGGCTGCTGAACTAGCGGTGTTTGTGGCCCGGCAGTAAATGTTATGGCCGTCATCTTCCATGGAATAAAAAAATAAATATGAACTACAACTTCCGTATAGCCGGCCTGGCCCATCGGGTCAAATTAACCAACACGCGTTGTCAATGCACCTGCCGTTGTATCATGGCGTTGATCATGGTTGCGTCATTTGTGCGTCCTGTAGCTGCGCAGCAGAATGTTCACCCCCAATCGGCCAGCTATG
>SDZZ01000490.1 GCA_004173255.1 Chitinophagaceae bacterium
TTCCAGTTCAATATCAAAGCCAAGCAACTTCGAAATATTACGGCCGCCACCGTCACCGAGTTCAAAATTTTCAACCGAAGCTGCGGTGAAATTTTTATTCACTTGTTTACCTGTGTATCCGGGCTTAGTTGCCTTGATAGTGTTCTCTCCTTTTGGCACGTACAGTTCATAAGTACCATCCGCTTTTGATTTGACAGAAATAAATTCCCTGCCATCAATAAAGATTTCCGCTCCGTCAATATTCTTTCCTTTGGATGTTACCTTGCCTGATAACCGGATCCCATGTTCAAGTGAAACAAGCACCGTAGTTACCCGTCCGTCGACCGGCAGGCTTCCCATTTCACCAGTCTGGACAATGTAGTCGGACCCCTCGGCGCCCTTCACCGAGTAGCTGAACGCAGATCCGCCGCCCTTGTACAATACTTCACCAGAGCTATTGGTGATGGTGTCAAAGATTTCATCAATACTCACCACAGCGTTGGCAATTTTTGCCTTGGTCACTGCATCACTCACCACAAAATTAATTTTTGCCGACCCTTTCTGCAGGTACCCTACTTTGCCCAGGTCTTTAGTACCCTGCGGAATCCGTGTGGTTCCGAACAGGTCCCTGAAAAGAGGTGCCAGTTCAGCGTTTACACCAGAAGCAGACACTGTATTGCTGACTGCATACCCGAACACCGATGCCCCCACTTTATTATTTCCCCCAACCGGTGCATTGCCGGGCTTTTGCTGTCCCGAGCCCGCACCAGCAGTGGACTGCACGGAATATTTCACCGATTGCTGTACGGAAGGCAGGTTCACTAGTGTGCCCGCCCAGGCCTGGAACTCCTTGTTGTTATCCACCGAAACGATACCTGCTGGATTGTTCAGTTTATTTTTTGGAATGGCCGGTCCTTTCGATTTATCCAGCTTCACAAAAATTGTTTTATCGATATAACCCTGGTTCCTGATGGTCAGCGAGTCATCTTTGTAATTTGATGTTATGAAGAGGCCACTTTTTGTACCCTCAACCGGCACACCTCCCGACTTCCACAGCAGGATGGCATCGGTCAGCGGCTGGCCTCCCTCATCCACTGCGATTCCGGTCACCGTGAATACCTCCGGACGGAACTGGAAATTCATATCCTGGAAATCGCCCCGCTTAAGCACCTTGGTGGTCACTGCAGATGTATCCATGCCATCGGAACTCCTGACAGTCACCGTAAAGAAGGATCCTTCCTGCAGCACCGGTAATTTATCGATGCGGTAGTTTCCCTCGTCATCAGTGGTAGTAGTGAACCGGAAAAGGCTGTTGACCTGGGCAGCGATAACGGGATTCAGGTCTGCCACCAGACGAACATCCGATACCAGGGTTGCGCCACCGATGGTCAGCGATCCGGTTTGGTTACCCGCAGGTTTCACAGTCGGGGAGGTGGATGCATTCTGCGTTACATTACTATTCACTTTCACTGTACTTCGAACGGGTGTATTGCCGGCTATCACCAGCCCGTTGTTTCCGGCACCTGCAGCCGGCGAGGTGGCTGGGCCTGTACCCGGTGCACCTGCCCCTGTAACCCCTTCCTTATACTCTTCAACAACTTTTGATTTATCATAGGTTACCGTAACCACCGATCCTTTGTTTGGAATGGTAGCCGAGTTGGCCATGTTATTCCTGTCTTCTATAAATACCTCGACCTTGCCCTGTATGTAGGGCAACTGGTTTTTGAGGGTGTACCTTTTCTTTACACCGATCACCATCCTCGACTCATCAATCCCTGCACCAAATCCGGACCCTGGCGCACCCGTCTCCCCATAGCTTACCGGGTAAAGCCCGACATACGCAGCATACTGTTCTTTTCCATCAGCGTTCACCTGCACCAGTAAATTTTCATTATACCCACGCTGGTAAAAAAGTTTGCTGATGGTTTCACCATTTGATAGTGTGGCAATCTTTGTATACTCACGGCCGGAAATAATTTTCTTTTCCCCCGCTGACCCTTTCCTGATCATTGCCGCATAGTGCGGACGGCTGTTCATTGAAGCAGAAGGGCAATACAGGTCTATTTTCGTATTCTTCGCAAACCCGTCAACGCTCGCCGTGTATCGGAATGATTTGGCAAGCAGTTGTACATCACCAAGGTCGATATCACCGCTGGCGTCGATCGAAGCAACATCCATAAAGCGGCTGTATTTTTCAAAATCTTCCTGCTCAACCGTTATGTGAAGACGACTGTACTTGGTAATGTTGCGGAATTTTGGATCAATAAAATGAAGGACGAAATTTCCAGCCGCATCACTGGTGCCGGACGCAATGAGGTCTTCATCGAGTTTTGAGTCATCGGGCATCAGGAGGTTGGGTGAGATGCCGGTCACTGTGCTGGTCAGACTGCCGTTGACAGACAAGCTGCCTTTATTCGATAGTTTGTTACCATCCGCCTGTTTTGAGTTGGACGTTGCCTGCGCAGCATTGATGATACCCAGCTGAACAGGAAGTGTAACACCATTCGGGGCTTTGGGATTGTCTGTTGCCACACGGGTGCTTGTACCTGCAGCACCTGCGGCAGATGTGCTTTTCACCGCCCTGATAAATATTTTTGCCCCGGCCAGCGGACGGGTATCCTTGCCATTGAGCGAAGGTATCTTGAGGTCCCGTAGTTCCGTAGTTACCCCGTCACCCATTACGGCGGACAACAACATCTGCTGTGGCGCGGTACTATACGATGGAGTGGCAGGTTTGGATGCGCTTTTCACTGTTCCGGTGGTAGTAATACCCGTGGCGTTGACAAGTGTGTTTGATACGCGGAAGTTGGGGTCTATCGATGCCTTTACCTCTTCCTTATTTTCTGCGGGTGTAAGTGCGCGGGGGTTATAAGATACGTTAACAGTACCAACCCCGTTAATCATCGGGTTATTGATAGTTGGCGGCAATTCCTCTTCCGCTTTTTTGAATGACCATACAGCACGGCCTTTCAGGACGGAGGTGGTGATCGGTGTATTGGAAGAACGCGGTCCGGGGTCAACCCTTGTACCCGGTGTTTCATTGATAACCTCTGCATCGCCGTATCTGAATGCCTGCACCCTGCTGTATCCACCGTTGTCAATTATTACCGGACCATCAACCGGCGAATTT